>CBIHMX010000007.1:0-18907 GCA_966211115.1 uncultured Gemmatimonadaceae bacterium
GCCCAGGACAATCGCTCGTCCGTGAAGCGTGTCATCGGAGGCGAAGGTCCGCCCGATCGCCGGCGGCACTCCCAGCACGGAAAAGACGTCCGGGCTCACGGCCACGATCCCGATCCGGCGCGGCTCGGCTTCGCTCACCAGGTTTGCCGAGCGGTGCGAATAGACACCCAACGCCGCAAAGGAGTGCTGCTGTTCCTTCCAGTCCCGCCAGTTGGCCGGCGCCAGGTCCCCGTAGTTCCCGACGTCCTCGGCATCGGCCTGGTAGAACCGCACGAGCCGGTCCGGCTCCTTGAACGGAAACGGCCTGAAGAACGCATAGTCGGCAATGGCCAGGGCGGCGGTGTTGGCCCCGATGCCTAACGCCACGACGAGGATCGCCGTCAGCGAAAATCCCGGCGCGCGGCTGAAAGCCCGCACCGCGTACGCCAGGTCCTGTCGCAGCAATTCCCAGTGGGCCGCGAAGGCGTTGGGCACGACGTCAGCCATGGCCGCCAGCGCCAACGCGATCGCCCCCTTTCCGCGGTGGCTCGCCTCGAAGGCGCGGACGAGCTCCGTCGCATACTCGACGCGAAAAGAGCGTGGATAGAGGCGAAGCAGCAGGCGGAAGAATGTCATCGGCGTCAGGCTGTTTCGGGTGAGAGCCCACTGGCTCGACCCAGCCGGAGGAGCTGGGCCAGACGCCGCATTTCAGCTCGCGCCACGGCAGTGCCGAACGGCGTGATCCGGTAATACCGCCGGCGCTCATCGTCCTCCGCGGTCCGGCGCCGAGTGACTTCGGCGATCACGCCCTGTTCGACCATGCGTGCGATCGAGCGATAGAGCGTGCCCGCACTCATGCGCAGCGCTCCATCGGTTCGTGCCTCGATATCCTGGATGATCGCGTAGCCATGCCGCTCACCCTCGGCGACGGCGACCAGGATGTGGAAGGTCGCCGCCGGCAGCGGCAGCAGGTCGTCGACGATGGGTTCATCAGCCATGCGTCGACTATAGCCAGTATGGATATATTGTCAATGGCTATAGCCGAGTAGCAGTCGCAGTAGCAGGCCGTAGCCGCACCGAATACCGGTACCCAGTTCCAATAACCACTAACCACTACCAGTACTCTCCTCCCTGCCATACAGGCATATTGTGAGTCCCATTTGACCGGGACTTATCGTGACCACCGAATCCGCCCTGAAGCGAACGCCCCTCCACGACATCCACGTGTCCCTCGGAGGGAAGATCGTCCCCTTTGCCGGCTACGAAATGCCGGTGCAATACCCGACCGGCATCACGACCGAACACAAGGCGGTTCGGGAACGGGCCGGTCTGTTCGACGTCTCGCACATGGGCGAGTTCATCATCCGCGGCCCGGGCGCCGTGGATTTCGTCAACAGTGTCACGACCAACAATGTCTCGGCCCTCGCTGACGGTCAGGTCCAGTACTCGGCCCTCCTCAACGATCGCGGAACGTTCGTCGACGACTGCCTGGTCTATCGATATCCCGATCAGGTCATGATGGTCGTGAACGCTTCGAACGCAGCCAAGGACTGGGCGCACATCCTGCCGCACGCCTCGCGCTTCGAGTGCGAAATGACCGACATGAGTGACGAGACCGCGTTGCTCGCGCTGCAGGGCCCGATGGCGCAGCAGGTCCTCCAGCCGTTCACCGACATCGACCTGGAGCCGATCGAGTATTACCACTTCACGAAGGGGTCGGTCGCCGGTGTGGCTGACGTGACCGTGTCGCGCACCGGATATACCGGCGAAGACGGCTTCGAGCTGTATTTCCCGAACGCGCACGCCGTCACCATCTGGAAGGCGTTGACCAGTGACGGCCGAGTGACCCCCGCCGGGCTCGGCGCGCGCGACTCGCTGCGTCTCGAGATGGGAATGGCGCTCTACGGCAACGACATCGACGACACGGTGACGCCGCTCGAGGCGAACCTGGGGTGGATCGTGAAGCTCCCCAAGGGCGACTTCACCGGCCGCGATGCACTCGTCAGGCAGAAGGCCGAGGGCGTGAAGAAGAAGCTGGTCGGCTTCACGTCCTCGGAGAAGGTGTTCCCCCGTCATGGCTACCCGGTTTTTGTCGGCGGGGAGGCATCCGGCACGGTCTGCAGCGGCACGATGAGTCCCAGCCTCAACATCCCGATCGGCACCTGCTACGTGCCCGTGGCCTCGACAGCGGAGGGTTCGGCGATCGAGATCGACGTCAGGGGGAAGCGCGTTCCAGCCAACGTCGTGAAGATGCCGTTCTACAAAAACGCCACCCACAAATAGGTCAGAGATCCGGGGCCAGGGTCAGGGGCCGTTCACCTGTGACCACTGACCACTGACCTCGGCCCTCGCAGAAATGCGGATCGCCATTCTCACGGTGTCGGACGCCGGGGCGCGCGGAGAGCGTGAAGACCGGTCGGGCGACGTCATCGCTGCCTGGGCCGCGGGTCGCGGTGATCGCGTCGTCGACCGGATGCTCGTGCCTGACGAGTCCGGACAGATCGTGCCGGCGTTGCTGTCGTGGTGCGACAAGGATCTCGCTGACCTCGTGTTGACTACCGGCGGCACCGGCCTGAGCCCACGCGACATCACGCCCGAAGCGACCCGCACCGTGCTCGAACGCGAAGCGCCTGGAATCGCCGAGCGGATCCGTGTGTTGTCGATCGAAACGTTCCCCCGTGCTGCGTTATCGCGTGGAATCGCCGGCGTCAGGCACAGGACGCTGGTTGTAAATCTCCCCGGCTCACCAGGCGGCGTGCGCGACGCGCTGAACGCCATCGAGCCCATCCTCGATCACGCCATCCAGATCACTCGCGCCCAGCCGACCGACCATTAGCACGCTTGGTATCATCCCCGATTCTCGATTCCCGATTCCCGATTCCCGATTCCCGATCTTGTCAGTCCTCATCACGCTTACCGACGTAGAACCCGCCGTCCGACTCGGCAAGCTTCTCGAGAACGAGGAGCTCGAGACGGAAATGGTGTCGCCGCTCGACGACTTCCGGTCGGCGCTCCGGCGGGCGAAACCCTCCGTCGTGGTAATGACCGGCGGGCTGCTCGATCCGCATAACGTGCAGCTCGTGCGCGAATTGCTCTGGGACGACGTGGCCGTGATCGGCTTCGCCGACGTCCGCGACCCGGAGATCGATGAACGCCTGCGCGCCACCGGTTTTGTCGAGGTGTTCTCGAAGCCCGTCGTGCTCGATGAGGTGGTCGAGGCCATCAAGCAACTGCTGCGCCGCCAGGAGTTGTCGCGCCTCACGGGACTGATTGGCGAATCGGAAGCCATCCGCGAGGTCCTGGTCCAGGTCGAGCACATCGCCCCCGTGTCGAGCACCGTGCTGATCGAGGGTGAGAGTGGCACGGGCAAGGAACTGGTCGCGCGCGCAATACATCGATTGTCGCCGCGCCGCAACAAGCCGTTCATCGCGGTCAACGTTGGTGCGCTGCCGGAGACGCTTCTGGAAAGCGAATTGTTCGGCCACGAGAAGGGATCGTTCACCGGGGCCGCCGAGCGCCGGATCGGACGTTTCGAGCTCGCGCATGGCGGGACGATTTTTCTCGACGAGATTGGTGACGTGCCGGCGGCCACGCAGGTGAAGCTGCTGCGCGTGCTCGAGGAGCGTGTCGTGACGCGCGTGGGCGGGACGCACGAGACGCCGGTGGATGTTCGCGTGGTGGCGGCCACCAACGCGCCGTTGCGCGAAGGGGTGGAGCAGGGACGTTTCCGTGCCGACCTGTTCTACCGGCTCAACGTGCTCCGGATCTACCTGCCGCCGCTCCGCGAGCGCCGCCAGGACATTCCCATGCTCGTTAGGCGATTCATCGGCGAGCTGTCGAAGGCGCACGACCGTCCGTTCCACGGGTTATCGGCCGAGGCCTTGCAGCGGCTGGTGGAGTACGCGTGGCCGGGGAACGTGCGCGAGTTGCGGAATCTCATCGAGAGCATGGTGGTTTTGTCCCCGGGTCGCGAGATTGGTCCCGAGGATATTCCGCCGCAGATTCGCGATGGCGGAGCGGCGCGTTTTCTTCCAGTGCACGTTGGACCGCTCTTACGTGATGCGCGAGCGAGTGACGGACGTGAGCTCGAGTTCATTTTGCGCAGCCTGGTCGAGCTGAAGCTGCAGATGGAAGAGTTACGGCGGCGCGTAGACGAGTTTGGGGCTGCTAATGTTACAAACGCAGTAACTGGTGGTCACTGGGTTGGAGAAGTAGGAGCGCCTGCCGGTAGCGGTCAGTGGACGGCGATTGGTGGGATGGGGACGACGGGCATCGAGGCGCGTGATCAGGCCCCGCCGGCAAATGAGGCGGTGATCAGGCCCGGAATGTCCATGGCGGATGTCGAGCGCGCGGCTATCGAGGTGGCCCTCAGGGATACCGGTGGTAACCGGCGGCGCGCGGCAGAGATGTTGCATATCGGCGAACGAACGCTGTACCGGAAACTGAGGGAGTATCAGTTGCCGGTTGACGAACTGGTGCTTGACGACGCAGGCGACCGATCCCTACAATAGGAATCGACGTAAGCTGTTGTATTACAATCGTCTAAAGCGTAGCACCTGAGACATTTAGGGACCGTTTTTGGTAATGGAGACGAGCCACCGATGACACCTCAGGCGCAGCCTTCGCCCGCAATCGCGGGCAGCGTGCTTCCCATCAAGCGCGCCGAGGAGCTATTGCAGACGCTCCCCGGAGTGATCGCGGCCAGGATCATAGCCAGCGACACGGGGGCGGTCGACGAGATTCATGTCCTTACCTCTGCAGAAGTTACGCCGAAGCAGACGGTGAGGAATATCGAGAGTGCGCTGATTGCGCATCTCGGGATGCGGGTGGACCACCGGAAGATGTCGGTGGCGACCACGTTGGAGACCCGGAAGACAGGGGAAGCGGATGTGCAGGCAGCGCCGGCAGCGGCGCCAGTGCCACCGCCGTCCCAGGCTGCCGCGCAGGCCCCGAAAGCCCCGTTCACGGCGCCCTATGTGGCGCCATCGGTTGCGCCTTCCCCCGCTGCATCGGTCGCACCCGCGTCCGCGCCGGTCCAGGTATCGGCGGTGGTGGGGGGTTCTTCCGCTCACGGTCCGAGGCAGGTCTTTTTTGAGGACGTCGAAGTCAGGCGGAGCCGGGCGAAGGGGATTTCGTGCCGTGTGACCCTGAGGAAGGGTGACCAGTCCTACACGGGTGAAGCCGAAGGAATGGAGAATGAGCGCACGCGAGTGGAGTTGGCGGCGCGAGCGGCATTGAAGGCGATAGCGGAACTGGATTCGAGTGCGCGCGTGCTGGACCTGGGAGGAGCGCGCCTTGTTGAGGCATTTGATCGTGAGTTTGCGTTTGCAGCGGTGACGGCGCAGTTGGCTCGTGAGACCGTGTTGTTGACCGGGACGTGTGAGGTACGAGAGAGCCCGGAGACGGCGTGTGTACTGGCGGTGCTGGATGCGACGAACCGGTGGCTGTTGCACCCCCGGCGCGGATGATGAGCGCCTAACGGGTCTTCGGCGCGCCGGCGGTGAGTGACCCGTGACGGAGCGTACGACCGAAGGACCTGAAGACCAAAATCGAAATTACGCCCCCCATTTCCGCTAAAGAGCGAAGTAGAGCGGGAATGGAAGAGTAGGTGAGCGGAGCCGACCAGAGGACGCATACTCGCGAGAGTATGACTTTGCCCCAAGGGAGGTGACGCCGAATGATTACTTGGATCCTTTCATACCTGACGTCTTGGGTTAGCTGGGTCTAGTTAGGAAGTGGGGGGCCACTCTTAGCAACATCCTGTACTCAATTAGTCGATTGTCAGAATCACCTTCGTTACCCACTGAGCTTCCATTTCGTTTGCAGCCGCGCCCTTGGGCGCGGCTGAGCGAGCGCGCTCGATCATCCACCCTCGGGAAGGAAGGATCTAGGCGGGTCGCGCTGTTTGTCACGCTTGTGGCATTCGCAGCGATCTTGGCGACCGTTCTAATAAGCCTCAACAGGTCAGCCTTACCGTCCGGCAGTTTGCCGATAGCGCTAACACTCGTTGCGCTCGGCTTCGCAGCGGAATTTCATTCCTTCAATCAATCGAAGGAGGCTGCTGGTTCGGCGGCTCTGATTCCATTCACCGCGGCAACGCTGGTTGCGCCCGACCTTTTGACGGTCTTGTTCGTCGCTGCTGCGGACTTGAGCGTTCAGCTGATCAACCGTCGTAACCTGCTAAAAACGGTCTTTAATCCGGCTCAGCACGTCTTGTCGCTCGGAATCGCGATCGCGGTGTTCAAAGCCTTTGGTGGACTGCCTTTCACTGCACTGCCCAACGGCTCATTCTGGAACGCAGTTCGTAGTCAGGTTCTGCCCAGCACGCTATTAGTTGGTGCGATTCTGACCGTCAATTCGGTTTGCGTCAGCGGTGCGATAGCACGTAGCTCGGGAAAGCAATTCGTTCCGATATGGTTCAATCATGTGAAGATGGCGCTGCCTACGCTTCTGATAAGCATTGTCGTTGCTTTTTATCTCGCCTGGTTGAGTGTAAACCTTGGAATCGTTGGTACCGCCGGAATGGCGCTTCCAATCATCGCCGTTCGTCAGCTCTACCGAACGACCGTTGAGTTGGCCACTGTCACTCAGGAACTCTTGGAGTTGATGGTTGCTGCAATCGAAGCTCGGGACGCCTACACGTCCGGTCATAGCAGACGAGTTGCTAAAGCTTCCGAAATCATAGCCCGTGCAATTGGGCTTAGCCCTGCGGAAGTGGAGCGAGTGTCAGTCGCAGCCCTGTTACACGATGTCGGCAAGATCGATGAGAAGTTTGGGCCAATCCTCGCGAAAGAGGGTCGCCTAACGCCTGAAGAATGGGAGATTATGAAGCGACATCCCATTCGTGGCTCTGAACTCGTTGGCTTGCTCTCGAGCCTGAGAGATATCGTTGCTCCGGTTCGTCACCATCACGAAAACTGGGATGGAACTGGATATCCGGATGGTTTGAAGGAAGAAGCAATACCACTCGCGAGCAGAATAATCATGTTCGCGGACACTCTTGATGCCATCACGACAGACAGGCCTTATCGGAAGGCACTGAGTATTGAAGAGGCTAGGTCTGAATTCCTTCGTTTCCGAGCAAAGCAGTTTGACCCGGCTATCTGTGATCGAGTAGTGTCGAGCGAAGTTTGGTCCGAGTTGTACGAGACTTTCGTTTCAGAATCTCGCAGGATGCAAAAGGCCTCTTAGATCGGCATCGACGCCAGAGTTGAACGATTCGCATCAGCTTGCCGTCGTATTGAAATGCGCGAATTGCTCTCCTATGCCGAGTTGGACCAAAACGCGTGTTAGAGACGGTAATAGCGGCGTACGCTCACGGCGCCCGTTATGAAGATACTCCTCTAACAACGATCGTGCTTCGTGTCGCCTTTCTTGGCGAATGTTCGCATCTGCCAGGACTGCGAATGCGAAATCGAGGTCACAGCGATTTCGGCTGATTGGCTGAAACGCAAGGACTCTGGATACCTGGTCATCAATCAATTCGCCACTAACCAGGCGGCGAGCTAGTTCCAACACCTCAATGTTCAAACGGGGACGGCTTGCCTGCCGGAAAGGTGCCAGCACACTCTCCGGGATCGTGACGTTTGCCAGTGGAGTCTCTGACGCTATTTCGAATGCCAAACGGACTCGCACACTGTACTCAGCAGCTTGTGAATAGAAGGTTGAGTGGATTGAATTGATCTTCTTCATTGACTCTATGTGCTCTGTCACGTCGTCGTAGGCTGCTTCATAGAGTCCAAGGTCAGACAATAGTTCGACACAATAGACGTACTCGAGATTAAGATCCAGGCGCCTAAAAATGTCCTGCGCCTCTCGAAGCGCTTCCTTTGCCGTCTGTTGTGGGCCAAAACGAACTAATCCCCCCGCTGCGCGCCGAAGAAGAACGGCTCTAGTTACCGGATGCTTAACACGGCGTGTAACATCCACAAGGTCAACCAGAAGTGCTGGCAGGCGCTTAGCATCGCCGAAGGTCGAATGGTAAACGGCTTCTATGGTGAGTGAATCAATCCGCTGGCGTATCGACTTTGGCTTTAGATTCGCTACGGCACCGTAAATGTCTCTCGCTTCCTTCTCGTCGGCGTCGTTTTCTGCCCTGATGAGTGCAAGCACGGCAGCTGCGAAGCGGTGCCCCAAGGTAGCTGCCGGTGATCGCATGCATTCCAGAATTCCAGACGGCAAGCTGCAAAAGGTTTCAGCCGTCGAGAAGTGTGCTTCGTGAGAAAAGAATTCGATACAGGAATGGCGCGGCGCTGGCTGCCCGATGTTCTCGTGCGCTCGCTTCCACCTGTCCATTACGCGGTGTAGCTGATCCCAATCCCGAAGCATTCGGGCAGCGACAGCTTGGCCACGTAGAGACTGCAGAACGTCGTTGGAATCGGTAGCATTCGCTTCCACGTCCGCCAAGACTGTAGCAGCATCGCGGACCAGGCCAATGGCTAAAAGTCGCCGGGCGAGGGCAATGGCCATGCGAATACCGATTCGAACCGATCCAGCACTTCGCCAATGATGAACACACTCCCACAGCAGTCCTACTCCAGCTTCTCGCCGCGCCTCACGTCCCAATGCGCGTGCCGCCCGGCGGTGGAGTAGAACTCGAGCAGCCGTTGGTGTCCGTTCTAACACAGCCTCGCGAATTGAGTCGTGTCGACAGTTCGTTCCAGTATCAGTCGGAGAAAGCATGCCGGCAGCGTGCAATTCTGTTAGAGCGCCGAGAACGTCGCTGGTCTTGCGTTCTACGATTCGTTGAACGCGTTCTACATTAGAGCTCAATCCGAGCACAGCTGCAGCGCGTAGCACGGTCAATGCTATCGGGGATAGCCGACGCAAGCGATCTTCCAGCAACGCCTGCACCGTGATAGGAAGGTCGTCATGCAACAGATCCGACCGATGCCGCAGCAGCTCGACAAGGAAGAATGGATTTCCTCCTGAGAGCTGGATGATTCGATCGCGCGTCGATTCGTCGACGTTGTCTTCATTCGCGGCGCAGAAACGGTTTACCAGCAGATCGCAACTTGCGTCGGTGAGCGGGAGCAAGTCGTGCACCGTGCTCGTACTCATCAACCGTCCAAACCGCTCAGCATCCGACGGCTCCGGCTGACGCATCGTGAACAGCAACAGCAGCGGACGGGCGGCGTGTGTCCGTAACGCATCCTGCAAGATCGCCTGGCTCTGCGCATCGAGCTGGTGCGCATCGTCCACGTGAATCACCAGCGGCCCTTCGGACAATACCGCGTCCAGCACATCCAGAATCGACCAGCGCACCATCGCGAACCGCGCTTCACCATCGGTGTCGAGCGAGAGCGATGGCTCGCGTACCGACAGCGGCGATGACATCTCACGGAGACACTCGAGGGCCGCCGGCGCGCCGCCGATCGCGCCAGGCATCTGCAGTAGACCGTCGACCAGCTCGCTCACCGCGAACAATGCCTGCGTACGACTGCTGGGCTGCGTACCGATCGTCAACAAACGCGCGCCCTGCAACTCGGCCATCCGGCAGCATTCGTACGCGAGACGCGTCTTTCCCACGCCGGCGGATCCGGTCACGACGTACGACATCGCCCGATTTCCCTTGAGCTTCTGGAATGCCGACAGGATGCGCTCCACGTCTTGCTCGCGCCCAATCATTGGCAGCTCGATCGCCGCCTGGCTCCGACGGATCAGGCGATCCGAGATGCGCTCGCGCAGGAGGCTGGCCGGAACCCGTAGCTCCGGCTGGTAGCCACCGATCTCGCCCTTGTACCGGTCGATGAGTCCCACGGCTTCCGCCTTGCCGCCGGCGAGCGCGACCGACTCGGCCAGCGCGAGCGTCGCTTCCTCATTCAGCGGGTCGAGTTGAAGACAGAATCGGCAGAGTCGCTCGACGTCCGCATAACGACCGCGGGCTCGCATCTCGCTGATCGCCCTGACGAGCCCCCGCCGGATCCGGCTTCCCACCTCTACACGGAAATCCTCGATCCAGCGGGCGAACGGCCGCGAAAAGCGCGGCGCGTAGCCGGGAAGTACCGACACGTCCGTCAACCGCAGAAACGCCGCCGGCGGTGCACCATCGGCAGTGACCTGCGCGAAGTCTGCGTCGACAAAATGCGCATCGAGGACAATCGTGCGAGGGTTGGTCCGGACCGCCACGCCGAGGACGCGCAACCGGTACAGGGCCTGACGCAGACAGTGACGTCCGGCCTCGAGGGTGTGCGTCGGCCAGAAGAGGCGAGCCATCTCGTCGCGCGAAATGTCTCGGCCGGCCTGCGTGCAGAAGTACAGCGCGAGCCCGAATTGAAGGTCGGACTCGGGCGTGATACGAATGCCTTTGGTATGGATCTCAGCCTGGCCGAGTATCCGGCAGCGGACGGTTGAGAGCGTCACGGTTCCTTGAAGTACGGCGCGAATCGGAACCGTGCAACCGCAGCGTCACCTGAGCGTCACATGGGTCGCGTCCTGGACGCTGTCTAAATCACCGCAACTATCAGCTTGGTAACGTCTTACCGCGCCTGACCACCACCGTCGCGCACAGGTCAGTCGAGGACATGGACGAAGTAGTCGGTCAGGTCGATTTCCAGCGAAGGCAACGCAGGATCTGGGTGCCAACCAAGTTTTTCACGGATGATTGCCGGACGCTCATCATCGGGACGCCATCGCTCGACAACCCGCGCGTCGAGATCGACGATCCAGTACTCGGGGACGTTTTCGTCCTGCAGGACAATCCGCTTCTCGACGCGATCAGCCCGAGCCGTTGAAGGAGAGATGACCTCGGCCGAGAGCAGGAGCGACGTGACTTCGTTCCACGATCGGATCTGCCGGCCTTCTATCAGGGGGACGACAAAGACGTCGGGCTGCAGCACCCTGTGTTCAGAAAACTCGATGTCCGCAGGCGAAATCATCGCCTCGCCGATCTGATGTTGCCGGCAGTATGGAGTCAGGATCTCCAGAAGTGCTGCCACCGCCCGCTGGTGCAATGCCGAAGGGGCGGGGCTCACGAACAGCACTCCGTCCAGTACCTCGTAACGGTTCCCGTCGTCGGGCAGTGCCCGAACCATATCGGCGGTCCACCCAGTTTGTTGCGCAGGCATGCCCATAGCGTACGCTCGGCTCGGCGTGACCAACAAGCGAACATACGCCGAGGATGGCATCGCGCGTGGCAGGTCGCTTCATCCTGACAACGCGTGTCCGATCATTTCCGCGCGGGGGTCGTGTTCCGGCGCAAGCGTAACAGTGATCAGACCTGCGGCCTCACGATGATGGTCGCGCGCCGCGAGAACGCAGATCCATCTGGTGACCACTTGTTTTTGGTTTCCGAAGCCGAGCAGAGTATGGGCATGCCTTTCTCCAGCGCGCGTCGTTGGACCTACGAGGAAGTACTCGCCCTCGTCGACGAGCAGGAAGATCGCTCCGTCCGCTACGAGTACGCCGACGCAGAGCTGCTAGTGACGCCTGCCCCCGGCGGATATCACCAGCGCATCATCCTGGAGCTGTTTCGCCTTCTCGACCCGTATGTGCGCCAGTACGGGCTGGGTGAGGTTCGACTCGGCCCGTCGCCTGTTGCACTGATCGAGCGGACGATCGTCCAGCCTGACCTGTTCGTCGTCCCTTCAATAGAAGGCAAGCGGCCACGGGCCGACACGCCGGTCACGAGTGCGCTGGTCGTGGTCGAGGTGCTTTCGAAAGGCTCACATCGGCATGATCGCCTGACGAAGCGCTATCTCTACCAGCGGGCCGGGGTTCCCGAGTACTGGATCGTGGATCAGGATACGCAGGTCGTCGAACGGTGGCGCCCGGGGACCGACCGTCCCGAAATCCTCGAAGCGGGGCTCCATTGGCATCCAGTGCCGGCGATCGATCCCCTGGTCGTCGATCTCGTCGCGCTCTTCCGCAGTACGCTCGACGATTGATTCATCCCCGCGGCCTTCCGGTCTACTTCCCCTTCAGTACCTGTTCGACGAGGTTGTCCGCGCCCACGCCTTCGGCTTCGGCCTGGAAGTTGAGCACCACGCGGTGACGCAGGATCGCCATCGCGATTGCGCGGATGTCGTCCAGGTCGGGCACCGACCGGCCATCCATCGCCGCGCGGGCCTTGGCGCCTAACACCAGGTACTGCGAGGCGCGCGGGCCGGCGCCGTAGCTCAGGAACTTGCGGATGTCGGCGGGCGCGTTAGGGTCGCCGGGACGCGTCGAGCGGGCGATCTGCACGGCGTACTTCACCAGCGTCGGCGGCGCCGGGATCCGCCTGACGAGATGCTGCAGCGCCAGCACCTCCTCGCCGGACAACACGGGCTGGATCTGGGCCTCGGTATCAGTCGTGGTCCAGGAGACGATCCGCTCCTCCTCTTCTATGGAGGGGTAGTGGACCCGCAGCTCGAACATGAACCGGTCGAGCTGGGCCTCGGGCAACGGATACGTCGCTTCCTGCTCGATCGGGTTCTGCGTCGCCAGCACGAAGAACGGCGCCGGCAGCTTGTAGGTCTGACCGGCCACCGTGACCGTGCGCTCCTGCATGGCCTGCAGCAGCGCGGCCTGCGTCTTTGGCGGCGCCCGGTTGATTTCGTCCGCGAGGACGACGTTCCCGAAGATCGGCCCCTTCACGAACTTGAACACGCGCTTCCCCGTCGCGTGATCCTCTTCCAGCAGTTCGGTACCGGTGATGTCACTCGGCATCAGGTCGGGCGTGAACTGCACGCGCGAGAACTGGAGGTCGAGCGCCTCGGAGACAGTCTGCACGAGCAGCGTCTTCGCGAGACCCGGCACCCCGACGATCATCACGTGACCGCCCGCCAGGATGGCCGCGACCAGGTTTTCGACGACGTCCTGATGGCCGACGATCTTCCGGCCGATCTGCTGGGTAAGTGCCTTACGAGCAACCGCAAGTTTCTGCAGCAGCTCGAGGTCCTTTTCGTCGGTGCGTGTGGGAGCGGCCTGGGTGGTCACGTCGTCGGGGTCGGAAAGATTTGGAGCCGGTGTAGTTAAGGCGCGGTTCACCGGCTCGGGCAGAGGCCTGAACTGAAAAGTTGCCAGGTTGACGGGTCCGGCCGGCACAGCAGTTCTGTCCAGCGACTGCCCGCCAACCCTGTTCAACTCATCAACTACCTGACCTCGAACTCTACGCGCTCCTCACGCGGCCTGTTCTCACTGAGCAGCGAGGCGATGGCGACGTAGCGGCCAGGCGGCACCGTACCGCGCCAGTTGGCGTCGATGGCGAGGGTGCCGCTGGATTCCAGGATGCGGTTCTGGAGGACCTGGGTGAACATCCGGCCCTCACTCCAGCGCCACACTTCCTTGCCGGCCGAGTCGAAGACCGCGAAGTCGTGGGTCTGTCCGCTGGGGAAGAGCAATTCCAGCTTGGATGGGGTGTTGTTGGTAATGCGAAGCGCAAACCGGACCCCGTCTTCGACCTTTACCTCGAGCGCCGCCGCCAGGGAATCACCGCTCACCGCTGGCCTCCGTTCGGGCTCCGCGGACCGTGAAAACGGCCCGCAGGCGGACACGGTAGATACAAGGAGGATGGAGGCGAGGCGGGTGAAACGGGTCATTCAGGTCTGTCGTGACCGGCCGACGAGCCTTATTGAAGTGCGGGTCAGGAACGGTCTGGAAAACGCGCGGCGAAGTTAGTGATATCCCACACGTGAGTCAATGGCGAACTATCGTATAACTCGAAGATCTGGGCCATGTTCGGCGTCACAAGCGTTAGGTGACAAAAGGATATCCAGATTCCCACAATCACAAAGGTGGTGTGGATTCCGGTTGCTTGCGAAAAATTTCACAAAGTCCTAGATTCCGCCCCGCAAATGGACCCGGAGCGCCCGCTGAAGCCCGAGCATGGCTCCGAACATCCCAAGCCGGCGCCCGCACTGGCCAGCGCAGGGACCGTGGCCGGCATGGGGCTCCAGTTTGCGATTTCGATCCTGCTGTTTCTCCTGGCCGGCCAATGGATCGACCGGAAGCTTGGAACCGAGCCGCTGTTCCTGATCGTGTTCGTGTTCGTCGGCGCCGGCGGAAGCTTCTACTCGATCTATCGCAAGCTCATGGAGCAGCAGCGCCGCGAGAAGGAGCGCAAGTCCAAGTGAAGCGCGTGCTCCAGTTCACGGTGGCCTGCGCGGCCCTCATCGGCGCGCTGTGGACGATCCTGGTTCTCGTAATGACGGGGACGATGGCGCGGCACGCACTGAGTATCAGCGCGGTGACGGCGTTCATGGTCCAGGTGGCAGCGTTCCTCGTGGCGCGCGCGATGGCGCGACGGAAGAACGTGATGGCGGGGTGGGGGATCGGGATCGCGCTCCGGTTCGGCGCGTTGTTGATCTTCGCACTGGCGGTGGTGCCCAGGCTCGGGTTACCGCTCGCCGTGTCCCTCCTCGGGCTGGCGGCGTTCCTGTTTGTCTCGACCCTGATCGAACCCCTTTTTCTGAAAACATGACGCGCCTCGGGAACCTGGGCCTGGTGCTCACGCTGACCGTTCCGCTCCTGACACTTGGCGCGCAGGAACACGCGCCGGCTGCCGCGCCGCAGGCCGCGGTCGCCCAGGATGAACATGCGACGCCCGCCGCCGAACACGCGACGCCGGAAGCCGTCGACATCATCACGCCGCACATCATGGACGGCTACGACATGGAGCTTCCGTACTGGAGACCTCCATTCGCCAAGCATGTCTGTCTTGGACGCATGAATGAGGCGACGCACGAGTGCGGTCCGCTCTGGGAGCCCGTGCACATCGGCGGCGTCGAGCTGCAGCTCTCGCCGACCAAGCACGTCGTCATGCTCATGATCGCCGCGATCCTGGCGACGGTCATCCTCGTCGGCACGGCACGCGCGCATACGCGGCACACGCACGCGGTTGGCCGGCCAAAAGGATTCGCGGCCGGTATGGAAGGCATGGTGCTGTACCTGCGGAACGAAGTGATCATGAAGAACATCGGTCCCCACGGCGAAGGCTATGCGCCGTACCTGCTGACGGTCTTCTTCTTCCTGCTGTTCGCCAACTTGTTAGGCCTGATTCCCTACGGCTCCACCGCGACGGGCAACGTCTCGGTCACGGCCACCATGGCGATCCTCACGCTGATCGTCACCGAGATCTCCGGCATCCGCGCCCAGGGGCTCGGCTACCTCAACACGATCTTCTACTGGAACAAGGACCTCGGCCTGCCGATGCGCATCGTCATGTTCTTCGTGATGACGCCGGTGGAAATCGCGTCGAAGCTCACCAAGCCGTTCGCGCTGGCGATCCGTCTTTTCGCGAACATGACGGCCGGCCATATCGTGGTGCTCGCGTTCATCGGGCTGATCTTCACGTTCAAACTTCCGGTCGGCTTCGCACCGTTGCTGATGGCGATCGGGATCATGCTGCTGGAGATTTTCGTGTCGTTTCTTCAGGCGTTCATTTTCACCCTGCTGACGACGGTGTTCATTGGCCAGATGAGGGTGGCACATCACTAGGACGATTGACGATTGACGATTGACGATTGACGATTGACGATTGACGATTGACGATCGACGATTGACGATCGACGATTGACGATTTCACCACCTCGCTCGGAGGCTTCGCTCCACTCCGCGCGTTCGTACCGGGTCGAATGACCTGGGAATCCCGTTGAGGCCCGGGCCTCGGTGACGGGAAGCGGCGGCCAGGACGGCGTTCCGCGGGGCGCATAACGAGTTACGTACCACTGTTCGGAGATTACCATGGCATTGCTCACGGCAGTTGCGCAGGCAGCGGCTGACAACAACGCGGGTCTGGCGCTCATCGGTGCCGGTCTCGCCGCCGGTCTCGCGACCATCGGCGCCGGTATCGGTATCGGCAAGATCGGCGGCCAGGCGGTTGAAGGCATGGCCCGCCAGCCGGAGGCGGCTGGCACGATCCAGACGGCCGCGCTGATCCTGGCCGCGCTCATCGAAGGCGTCGCGCTCTTCGGCGCCGTCATCGCGTTCCTTATCCAGGGCAAGTACTAGACGCTGGACCGACGGCCGGCCCCGGGGTCGGCCGTCGAATCCGGCGCCCGCTTTCATCACACACTCACGTCCCAATACGTCGTCCATGCACACCGCCGAGTTGAACCTTGCCGTCGCCGTCGTCCAGGAAGAGGGGGGAGCCAACCTCCTGTCGCCTAACGGCGGCCTCATGTTCTGGACGATCATCATCTTCGTCATCCTGCTGGTCGTCCTCTCGAAGTTCGCGTTCAAGCCGATGCTGGCCGCGGTCGAGGCGCGCGAGAGGTCGCTTCAGGCAGCGCTCGACGACGCCAAGCGTGACCGTGAGGAAGCCCAGCGCGTGCTGGCCGAGCATCGCGCGCAGCTCGAGAACTCGCGGGCCGAAGCGCAGAAGCTGATCGCCGACGGTCGCGCGACCGCCGAGAAGCTTCGCCATGACCTGCTCGAGCAGACAAAGTCGCAGCAGCAGGAAATGCTCGAACGCGCCCGCCGCGACATCGACACCGAGAAGACGAACGCCATCGCCGCATTGCGCCGCGAGGCGGTCGATCTGGCCATCGCCGGAGCCGGCAAGGTGATCGAGCGCAACCTCGACAACGACGCCAACCGCAAGCTGGTCGAAGGGTACCTCGGCTCTGTCACGCTCGGCGGGAAGAGCTAGATGCGCGCCACCACCATCGCCCGGAACTACGCCGAGGCATTGATCGTCCTGGCGCGCAAGGCAAACGACATGGAAGGCTGGGGCATCGCGATCAACGCCGTTGCGTCGGCGATGGAGTCGGACACGAAGCTGAAGAACTTCCTCGCCGCCCCCCAGGTCTCGAGCGCGCAGAAGAGCGCGGTCATCGGCAAGGCGTTTGGCACAAAGCTGCCGCGGAACATGGTGCGCTTCTTCCAGAAGCTCGTGCAGAATCGCCGGCAGATGCTGATCCCGCATATTGCATTGGAATATGGCGACCTGGTCGATGAGTTATCGGGCCGCGTCCACGCGCAGGTGACGCTCTCGCGCGACGCGAGCGAGCCGGAGAAGAGCGCGATTGCCGCGCAGTTGTCGCGCGCGTTCGCGAAGACCGTCGTGCCGCACGTGAACGTCAATCCGGACATCCTTGGCGGGGTTATCGTGAAGGTTGGCGATCGGGTGATGGACGGATCAGTTCGGAAGCGGTTGAAGACGCTCAAATCACGAATCGTAGCCGCGCGGTGACGGGGCACGGGGCCATGGAGCACAGGGCATGGGGCATGGGGCCCGGAGTACGAACCAACCCGGGAACAGCGATTCCCGATTCCCGATTCCCGATTCCCTGTCTCTCATGAGTGGTCGCGTAGAAATCACGACGGTCCCGAAACCATGGGGCCACGAGACGATCTGGGCAAAGACCGATCGTTATGTGGGCAAGATCCTGCACATCAATGCCGGGCACGCGTTGTCGGTGCAGTATCATCGCCAGAAAGACGAGACCGTTTTCCTGCTGTCGGGCGAGCTGAAATACTGGGTGCAGCGCGCCGATGTTCAGGGCCCGGCGCCGCACGCTCCAGGGCCTCACCGGACGGCCGGCACCGGCGAGACACCGGTCGCGGCGCGGAACCCGATTCCGGAAATGACGCACGTACAGCTCAGGGTCGGCGACGCATTCCGCATAACGCCGGGCACCATTCACTACATGGAAGCGGTCACGGACTGTGACATCCTCGAGGTGTCGACGCCGGAGCTCGACGATGTGGTCCGGCTCAAGGATCGCTACGGACGGGAGGGGACGAACGCGCCATGAAAGTGATTATTCCGCTGGCGGGGAAGGGCACGCGACTTCGCCCGCACACGCACATCACGCCCAAGCCGATGCTGAAGGTGGCCGGCAAGCCGGTGATGGCATACATCCTCGAGGATCTCGAGCGCCTGGGCAATGTCGAGCAGGTCGTCTACATCACCGGCCACCTGAAGGAAAAGGTCGAGCAGTACACGCGTGAGACGTTCTCGATTCCGGCGGTCTTCATCGAGCAGAAGGTGCAGGACGGAACGGCGGGGGCGGTGGAGCTGGCGCGCCCGCACGTCGACCAGCCGGTACTGATCATCTTCGTCGACACGATTTTCGACGCCGACTTGTCGGTCATCAACCGGACCGACGCCGATGGCATCATCTGGGTGAAGACGGTCGAGGACTACCAGCGCTTCGGCGTGGTGGTCACCGACGACGACGGCAACATGACGAAGATCGTCGAGAAGCCGAAGACGCCGATCTCGAAGCGCGCGAACATCGGCCTCTACTACATCCGGAACTGGAAGCTGCTGTACGAGGGCATCGCGCACGTCCTCAAGTCACCAAAGAACCAGGGCGAATATTTCCTGACCGACGCGTTCCAGTACATGATCGACCAGGGCGCGAAGATCAAGGTCATCGACGTGGATGGGTGGTATGACGCCGGGAAGATCGACACGCTGCTGGACACGAATCGCGTCATGCTGGAGAAGGGCCGGGCGCGCGTGCCGGAGGGGATCGACCGGACGCAGATCGTCGAGCCGGTGTACATCGAAGATGGGGTGAAGATCTCCAACTCGACGGTCGGGCCTAACGTGTCGATCGGCGCGGGTACGATCATCGAACACGCCACGGTGCGCGATACGATTGCCGGGACCAATTGCCGCATCGTGCGGTCGACGCTCACGAACTCACTGATCGGCGACGAGGTGATCGTGGCCGGCGTGCAGGGAGAGGTGACGCTGGGCGACCACTCTGAAGTGCGGCAGAACGAGGGCTGACCCCATTGATCACGCGAATAGCGAGCGTACGCGAGCCGCGAACTGGCGGCTGACGCGGAGGCGTGCGCCGCTGGTCAGGTGGATGACGTGACGGCGCTGCTCCAGCGACACTGAGGCGATCCGGTCCACGGCCACGATGGCCGAGCGATGGATGCGGACGAATCGCTCCGGATCCAGCTCCAGCTCGGCGCTTTTCATCGTTCCGCGCGCCAGGTGCATCCGTCCCCCCACGTGGAGCTGCAGGTAATTGTCGGCGGCATCGAT
>CBIHMX010000008.1:0-18606 GCA_966211115.1 uncultured Gemmatimonadaceae bacterium
GGCATCGCCCGCGCGGGCGGCTTCCACCGATGCATTGAGAGCCAGCAGAGTGGTCTGAAAGGCGATGTCGTCGATCAGCCCGATTATGTTGGATATCTAGGCCGAGGAGGTGCTGATGCGTTCCATGGCGCCGGCATCTGTTTCGCCGCGGTCGACTCCGTACCCAACCACGTTGAACACGATGTCGGGGCGCGTCGTGCGGATCACCTGCCTGATGTCGTCGCGATCGAGCGCGTCGAAGCCGACGACGTCGCCGTCGATTTCCCACGCGGCCGCCACGGGATCAAAGGCGCCAGGATTCCTGACCGCCGATGTGACGACAGCACCGAGTTCGGATAGCGTCCGCGCGACCCATCGCCCGATGAAGCCGGATGCGCCGAGGACGAGCGCGCGAGCGCCGCCGTACTCGCGCAGCCGGTCGGTCATGGACCGGTCCGGGGTGGAGGCGGCGACACCGGATCGTAGACGGGCCCGATCGCGTGAGGCGGGATGGACGACGCCCGCGCCTCGTCAGGCGTGAGCGGCCCAGCCACGACGCGAAATCCATCCTTTGTCAGTGATGGCCCGTCGAGGATCCAGACCGTTCGATCGGGATACGCCTGCAGCAATTCTCCCCGTATCGATGGAGACGCATCCCAGGCGTAAATCGGTGCGTCCGCGTGCAGGTCGACAGGATTGTAGGTCGCGGCCGAGGCATAGTCGGGATGGATCGCGCCACGCACGAGCACCAGGCTCCGTCCGAAATCGTGTTCTCGCGCCAGTTGCCTGACGTCGGATCGCATGCCGCGATAGTGCCGGTACTTTCCCACGGCGCGCCACGGGACATAGATCAGGAGCGTCGCCCCCATCAGTACCACGGCAACGCTCCGCGCCGCCGACCGTCCCGTGCGCTCCGCGCCCGGCATTTCGTCAAGCACCGTGAGCCCTCGCGCCGCCAGGGCGCAGCAGGGAACGATGATGAGGTACCAGTATCGCGCACCGAAATCGGGTCCGCCGCTGAACCAGTAGAACGTGTGCGCGCCAATCACCGCCACCACGACCGCCAGGAACCACCAGTCGCTGCGCTTGCGGTAGCCGGCGCCTAACGTCCATACGATACCGACGATCGCAACCGCGCCGACCGGCCAGCCAAGGAGCTCGACGTTCCACTGGGCGGTGTTGAGCGCGGCGTTCACGACCACGTCCGCCGGCCCGTGGCCGGGAAACGGATCGAGTCCGCCCCAGCCCAGTCCGCGGTTCGGACCGAATCCCAGGTCGTTGGATCCCGGCACGTAGTACTTGTTGATGTAGGCCATGATCGGGAACTCGCTCGACGAGCCCGTGAGCACCTTGTTATACGGACGGTCGAGCAATCCGGTCGCCATCGTACCCACCACCAGCGCCACGCTCGGCGCCAGCCGGAACCGGCGACCACGCGCGCCCAGCGACCAGAAGCCGAGACAGAGCGCGGTGACCAGACCCTCGAGCGGTCGAACGAGCGCGGTCATTCCAACACCCAGGCCGCCCAGCAGCGGCGCAATCCATGAACCGCGTTCCCGCGCCACGGCCACTCCCAACGCCCCGGCCAGTGCAAAGACGAGCGTGGCGGTGTGCGTCATGAGGTTCATCGACATCAGGAGGAACCACGGCGACGACGCCAGCACCAGCGTCGTCAGGCGGGCTTCGCGCCGCGACGCAATTCGCCCGAGCACAAGGTAGGTGAGGACGACGGCTGCCCCCCCCAGCACCGGGTTCACGAGCCACGGCACACCCGCCCGGACACCGATTGCCAGTACCATCGGCCACCCCGGTGGTACAGGGGAAAACCACCGCGTCGCCTCGTAATGCATCAGGTCGAGGTTGAATGCCGCCGGCACCGGCGGTAGCGGCATGGTCAACATGCCCTCCGCCAGGTAACGCGCATGCAGCAGGTAGACCACCTCGTCAGGCACGTGCGGGTGCGCTTCGTAAGCGAACCAGGACAATGTGGATGCGATGATCACCACCGCACCGGCCAGAGACACGACCCAGAGGTCGACGCGTCGCGGACCCGGTGCATCCTCCGCACCGAGCAGCCGCGTCAGGCCACGCTGCGCCGATTCCCACACCGCCCGGTCAGCGCTACCGACGGCCGCCGCAAGCGTCAGGAACGACAGCAGTTGCAGGGACGCGGAAACGAGCAGCTCCGTGGCGTAAACCGCCGGACGGGCCGATGGGACCGCGGCAGGCAGCAACAGCAGCGCCAGCAGCGCCACGATGACCAGCGGCGTCGTGTGTCGGCGGCACCAGCGCGCCAGCGCCACCACATGGGCGCGCCCGAACGTTGCCACCACTACCAACTGGAAAAGGAGAATGCCGATGGCCGCAGTACGCACGGACGTGCCGGCTTCGACCTTCAGGTGCTGGTAGGCAACCCCGTTAGGCGCGTCGATGAGCTGCAGGCTGGCGCCCCCGCCGAGGATCGCGAGCGCCAGCCACGCCGACGCGACCGATCCGCCCGCGGCGACGACTGCGGTCGCGACCGCGGCAGCCAGGGGCAGCGCGACCGCGGCGGACAGCTCACCCGCCGGCGAACGAAACAGCGCCAGCGTCAATGCCGCAACGAGCAGCAGGGCCGACGTAAGCCCGGCACCCCAGCGTGCGAGCGTCGGGACGCCGCCTGTCACCTGTCCCTGGATGCCGATGACGTGGACATTACCTAACGACCACTCGTGCTGCCGGCCGACGCCATCGCCGGAATCACGGCCGGCATGCTGCAACGCCCGGGACTGGCCGGCGTGGCCGCGACACGATACGGCTCGAGCAGGGACCGGTTCTCCGGCGTTGGCGCAAGCGCCAGGAAGCCATCGCCCGCCACGCCCCCGCGCGCGGCGCCGCCATACGCGAAGGCGGTGAAGAAGTCGTGCAGGTCGCGCCATCGAACGCGGAGGTCATCACCTTCGACCCAGCCCCATCCGGGGCGCGGCTCCTCGGCAACCAGGCGCTCCGAGACGAAGACACTGGTTCCGTTGTCCCACGCGCTCAGGATGCGGCGCGCGGCCCGTGGCTTCCAGTCGAGGACCGAGTTGTTCCCCGGCGTCAGCAGGTGGTACGGCCGGTATGACAGCGGCGCCGCCCCCGGCGGATAGTTGCGGTAGAACTGGACCCGCTCGTCCTGCCAGTGCGAAAAGACCAGCATCGGCCGGTCCGGTGTCTCGAAATCGCGCGTCGTGGACCGGAGCCGGTCCCGCTCGGCGCGCACCGCCGGCACGCCTAACGTGAGTGCGTTGGGGATGACCATCAGTACGACCAGCAGAACCAGCACACGGCGCGAGGCCAGCGTTCCCGCGGAAAAGGCCGTGGCGGCCAGCAGTGCGACGCCCGGCACCAGCGGAAGGTAGCGTTCGAGGTCTCCGCCCTGCCAGAATATCGCGAACGCGGCGACAGCCAACGCGTTGCAGGCGAAAAACGCCAGCAGGCGGTTCCGATCCCGGTGCCGGAATGCCAGTACCAGCATGAACAGCATTCCGCCATAGAAGCCGAGAATGCCGAGCATCGGGAACCCGAACAGTGCCCGCATCGGAACCGGGTCAGCGGGGTCGGCGAGAAGGAATCGCTTGACGATCCGGCCGTAGTCACCGGTCTCCACGTAGGAACGCGCGAAACCAAGCACGGCGCGCGGCAAACCGCCGGTGGCTATCCCGTGATCCGCCGTTCCTGCCCAGGCAGCAAGGTCCGATGCGGAGTCCATGCCGAGCGAACGCGCAACCCAGACAGCGGAAATGATGGCAACCGTAACGCCCCCCAGCCCGGCCCAGACGGTGTTCCGAAAGGCATCCCGGGCGTTACGCCCAAAGATCATCGGTGCCGCCAGCGCCGCCGGGAGTGCTACCACAAACGTCCCCCAGTAGAGCACCGACAATCCCAGGCAAGCTCCGGCCGCGATTGATCTGACCGGTGTGGCGTCCTCCTCGGACAGCAGCAGTACGGCCACCATCAACAGGGCCAGCGCCGGCATGTACGACGCCCCAACCTGCGCGTAGTTGATGAATGCCTTCGACAGGAGCACCACGGCGACGCCGAAGAACGTGGCCGCCATGTTTCCGATCCTGCGTTGCAACCACGTCGCGCAAGCGACAATCGTGATCAAACCCGCGACCCAGGCTAACCATCCAAGCTGGACCTGGCTGGTGCGCAATACCGTATCCGTCTGTTGGCCCGCCTGCGCCGTGTTGAAAGCGTCGAGCATGACCGCACCGCTTGGGCGCCAGAGCAGGTGTCCGGGCTCGAGATAGTTGCAATACTGGCCGATGATCCGGCCCAGCGCGGAGACCGCCATATCGGGTGTGTCGGCGACGAACACCGGATCGGTGACGCTGGTGACCACCACATACGCCAGGGCTGACACCGGCGCCACTACCGTCGCCGCTGAGCCAAAGGGCCCTGCGTTCGCGGAGGTGCCGAGATCCGTGCCGTGCGTGGATACCTTCGCTTGGACGGTCACCAGTGTCTTGCCTCCGTGGACGGCGCCTGGACGCGGCCAGACCGAACGTCGGACGAACAATAGGCGTCAGGCACTATTCGCAACACCGGCACGGCACCGGAGCACGGACGGATCGTGGGCCAGGTCCGTCAGGGCGTTTCTCATGGTCGTCGGGATACATGCGTGGCGGCAACGGGCAACCATCGAGGCTCCGGCGCGGCACCAGCCGGCGCGCCTAACGTCCTCGTCGGGAAGGCAAGAGCGATACCGCCACCCCTGGATGGCGGGCACGGCGCCGGTTAAGCGTTAGGCGGTGGTCACCGCCCTGACGCCTGGCCCCGATGCCAACGCAGCTTCCCGATCAGGAATTCTGCTGGGGTTCCCCGCCACGGAACTTCGCGAACAGCATCTTCACGGCACCCACCAGCCGGCGCCAGAACATCATTACGAAACCGGCCACCGCGGCGAATACGGAAGCGATCGGCATCAACGCGTCAGGTCCGATATACACGGCGCTTGCTCTCCTTTGAATGTTGCGGATTAACGGCCCGTCATCGTCTTGCCCCTGTGGGGCTCGACCCCCCAGGAAACGCCGTCACTACCATTACGGCAACTGTATTGCGTTTACACTCGTTCAGGCAGCAGCCTGTATAACTCATGCAGGTTCGTTGCCAAAGTTGCAGCTTGGCGGCAGAGCCCGGTGCACAAATTGCGCCAGCCCCTCATGACTTCGTCAACCTGATGCTGCATAAACAGTTACATTCACGCACCCACTCTCTCTCGAACCTCGGATAAGCGAAATGTCAAAAGGCGTTACCGTCTGGTTTACCGGTTTGTCGGGATCTGGCAAGACCACCGTCGCAACTCGTGTCCTTGAACTATTGCAGGAACGCCACATATACGCCGAGCGCCTCGACGGCGACGTCGTCCGTCGGAGCCTGACTCGCGACCTCGGCTTTTCGAAGGAAGACCGCGACAAGAACATCGAGCGCGTCACGTTCGTGGCCAAGCTGCTCACCCGGAACGGCGTCGTGGTCCTCTCGGCGTTCATCTCGCCCTACAAGCGCATGCGCGACAACGCGCGCGCTGAAATCGGTGATTTCGTGGAAGTGTACGTCCGCACGCCAATGGAGGTCCTGCTCGAGCGTGACGTGAAGGGCATGTACAAGAAAGCGATGGCTGGCGAGATCCAGGGATTCACCGGGGTGAACGATCCATACGAAGAACCGGAAAATCCCGAGCTCGTCCTCGAGACGGCCAACGAGTCGATCGAGGAGAGCGCGCTGCGGGTGATCGACCTGCTCGAAGAACGCGGCTATGTGCCAAAAGGCACGTCGGGCGCGGTGTCGGCGAAGGTCGACCGCTCCAGCGACGCCCGCAAGCTGGCAGAGTCCCGAAAGACACCTGGACCGAGCGTGCCCCATGGTGGTTCGCTGGTCAATCGCGAGCTCCAGGGCGATGCCCTCAAATCCGCGATCGCGCACGCGAAGGAACTGCCGCAGTTCACGCTCGACGAGCGCGAACTGAGCGATCTCGAACTGATTGGCGTGGGCGCGCTGTCGCCGCTGACCGGGTTCATGCGGCGCATGGACTACGAGACGGTCGTGGAAAGCATGCGGCTCTCGGATGGACTGATCTGGGCGATGCCCGTGACCAAGGCCGTCACGAAGGAACAGGCCGCGACCCTGAAGGAAGGACAGGAGATCACGCTCGTCGACGAGAACGGCGAAGCGATGGCGATCATGCAGGTGACCGACATCTACTCGTACGACAAGAAGCGTGAGGCAGAGAAATGCTTCGGCACCACCGAGGACAAGCACCCCGGCGTGGCACGCCTCTACGCACAGGGAGACGTCCTGCTTGGCGGACCGATCCAGGTGCTTCGCCGGCCTGCGTACAGCCAGTTCAATGACTACCGCCTGACGCCCATGGAAACGCGCAAGGCGATGGATGAGAAAGGGTGGAAGACCGTGGTCGCGTTCCAGACGCGCAATCCCGTGCACCGCGCCCACGAATACCTGCAGAAGGTCTCGCTGGAAACCATCGACGGCCTGATGCTGCATCCGCTGGTCGGCGCCACCAAGTCCGACGACGTGCCGGCCGATGTCCGCATGAAAACGTACGAGACGATTTTCGAGCACTACTACCCGAAGAACCGTTCGATGCTGGCCGTCTTCCCAGCCGCAATGCGTTATGCAGGACCGCGTGAGGCGGTCTGGCACGCGATCGCAAGGAAGAACTACGGTTGCACGCACTTCATCGTCGGTCGCGACCACGCGGGCGTCGGCAACTACTACGGATCGTACGACGCCCAGACACTCATCAGCAGCTTCCCGGAACACGAACTCGGCATCATCCCGCTGAAGTACGAGCATACGTTCTATTGCAAGACGTGCGGGAGCATGGCGTCGACACGCTCCTGTCCGCACGGCAAGGAACATCACGTGATCCTCAGCGGCACCAAGGTTCGTGAAATGCTGACCAACGGTGAAATGCCGCCGGTCGAGTTCACGCGGCCGGAGGTGGCGAAGATCCTGATGGATGCCCACCAGTCCCAGGCCACGGCCGGCGCTCGCTAGGCAGTGCCGAAGACCAACGGCGAGCGCTTCGCCGACCTGCAACTGCATTCCTCTGCCTCCGACGGATCGGACCAGCCGTCGGAGGTGGTGCGTCGCGCGGCGCGCAAGGGATTTTCGGCCATCGCGCTGACCGATCACGATACCATGGAAGGCGTGCCCGAGGCCGCGGCGGAAGCCGCGGCCCACGGCATCGACCTCATCCCGGCCTGCGAGCTGTCGACGCTTGATGATGCCGAACGGCAGATCGACATCCTCGCCTACGGGATCGACATCGCCGACGCCGAGTTCCAGGCCACGCTGAACACGATTCGTTCCGGGCGGCTCGGCCGGGCGTTTCTCATGGTGCAGCGGCTCAACGAGTGCGGGTACCCGGTTTCGTGGGAGCGCGTTCAGGCCATCGCCGGCGGCGAGAACATCGGCCGGCCGCACGTCGCGAAGGCGATGGTCGAAGCCGGCGTCGTGCCGACGGTGAAGCACGCGTTCACGACGGAGTTTATCCTCGACGGCGGACGGTGCTACGTTCAACGCGTGAAGATCACGCCGGTCGAGGCGATCGAGCAGATCCATCGCGCGGGCGGTGTCGCGGTCGCGGCGCACCCGGGACGCACCGGTCTCTCCGACGACGATGTCGCTGCCCTCGCCTCGTCAGGCCTCGATGGCATCGAGGTGCATTACCCGCGGCACTCGAAGGCGGAGACGGTCCGGTTCCTCGAGCTGGCGGGGCGGTTCGACCTCCTCGTAACGGGCGGTTCGGACGACCACGGTGACGTGAACGAGGGACGGCTCATGGGACGCGTGCGATTGCCCTGGCCGTTCGTCGAGCGTCTCAAGGAAGCGATTGCCCGGAGCGTCACGCGGCGCTGAGCCGCCCCGTCCTCATTCCTTTCCCGTTGCCCGACCCCGTCAGGCAGGATCCGCCTAACCAAGCCGGGTCCTTCCGCTGGCCCGCCGAACGGCCGCGGCAGACGCCTCCCGGCGGTGCACCCGTTACGCCGCCGGCGCCGCTTCCCTGGAAGCGGGTCGTCAAGTTCCTGCTCATCTGGGGAAGCGTCGGACTCGGCCTCCTCATCTATCTGCTGCCGGCACCGACCGGGCTCACGGTCGAAGGCAAGAACGCCTGGGCCATCTTCATTCTCTGCACCGGGCTCTGGGTCTCGAACGCCGTGCCTTTCGGGATCACGGGACTGCTGGCGATTGCGCTGCTCGCCCTCACCGGCACCATGCGGACGTCGGAGGCGTTTGCGGCCTTCGGCAACTCGGCGGTCTTTTTCCTGATCGGCGTTTTCATCATCGCCGCCGCCCTGATCGAGAGCGGATTGAGCAAGCGTTGTGCGCTACTCTTTCTCCGGCCGTTCGAACGATCGCCGTATGCGTTTGCCGCCGGCATGATGTTCGTCGGCGCGTTCGGCACCCTGTTCATGCCGAACCAGGCCACGTCGGCCCTGCTCTTTCCGATCGCGCTCGAGGTGGCGCTGGCGCTGCGGCTGGCGAAAGGGCGGAGTGCCTACGCCAAGGTCTTGTTCCTGTCGCTCGCGTGGGGGGCCATGATCGGGTCGAACTCGAGCTTCCTTGGCAGTACCCGCGCCGCGCTGGCGATCGGCATGCTGCAGGAAAAGCACGGGATCGGGATTTCGTTCGGCCAGTGGGTCGTCGCGGGCCTCCCGATGGTCGTGCTGGGCTGTGCCATCGCCCCGCTGGTCCTGCGGCTCTGCTTCCCGCGCGAGGAAATCGCGTTTTCCGCGGCGCGGCAGGTGCTCGAGGATGCCGTGAAGGAGATGGGTCGCGCCGGACGGCGCCAGTGGACCGTTGGCGTCATCGTCCTTCTCACCATTGCCGCCTGGATCATCCTTGGCAGCCGCGTCGACCTCGCGATCATTGCGTTGCTGGGCAGCTTCGCCCTCTTCGCCACCCGTTGCATCAGCTGGGACGAGGCGGAACGCCGCATCTATTGGAACATCGTCCTGATGTACGGCGGCGCGATTGCGTTAGGCATCGTGATCGACCGGACCGGGGCCGCGAAGTGGATCGTCGACGGAGTCCTCCAGGGCGCCACCCTCCCACCGGCTCTCGGGGTGGCAGCCGTGGCCCTGGGATCGCTCATCCTGTCGGAGGTCATGAGCAACGTCGCGGCGGTAGCGGTGATGCTGCCGCTCGCTTTCAACCTCGCGACTCAACTGGGCGCCTCGCCGGTGGCGCTGACGCTGGCCACGTCCATCGGCGCCGGACTCGACTTCGCGCTGCCATTCAGCTCGGCGCCGAACACGATCGTTTTCTCCAGCGGCTACCTGCGCATGGTGGACGTGGTGAAGGCCGGTGGCGCGATGACCATCGTCTCGCTGCTGCTGGTGATGCTGCTGGTCTGGGTGTGGTGGCCGCTGCTCGGTCTCGTCTAACGAACCCGTCGCCGACCGTCCAGGAGCCGTTGCAAGCCAGGAAGCACAGCCCGACCGGACACGCTGTCGACATAGTTGATTGTTTCCGCCGAGTCGTCGCGCCAGCGATACAACTCCTCTTCATCGCCCGCGAATCGCATCAGGTGCCACTCGCTGTTCAACACCCCATACACCTCACCGTGGCTCGCGCGGCGCGTCGCCGGTTGGTTGATCATTCGGCTGGACATGAACAACACGTAAGGATCCCCGTCATCGGTAAAGGACCTCGACATCAGGGACCGTCCCGGGATCGCCGAGTCTGAGATCCCCGCCGCGTCGATGATGGTTGCCGGAATGTCGGCCGTCGTTGCGAGTCCCGGCACGCGCACGCCCGCCGTTATCCGATTCGGATAGCGAAGCACCAGGGGCACGTGAACGATTGGCAGATAGAGTCCGCTCCCGTGCTTGAATTCGCCATGTTCGCCGAACAGCTCACCGTGGTCGCTCGTGACAATGACCAGGGTCCGGTCCAGGTCGCCGCGCGACCTCAATTCGGTGAAGAGGGCACCGACCACCGAATCGATCCACGCGATCGAGCCGTCATACTTGTCGACATTCGTTGCGCCGGCATTGAACCGGTCCGAGTACGGCGTGGCGTATGGTTCGTGCGCGTCGAAGATGTTGAGCGTTGCGAACCATGGATGTTTTGTCCCGACGAGATCCCGCCAGGCAAGGAACGAGGCGGTGACCGCCGGGGCGCGCATCCGGTCCGGAGTAATAGGAGTCTGGGCACGGAGGTCGAAGCGCGCGATCGAGCGAACCATGCGCATGGGATCGCGAGTGACGATTCCGCCGATGATTCCTCGCGCCAATGGCGTCTGGGTCAGCGTCGTATTCCAGACGATCTGGTCCAGGTCGTCCGGGTACGTCACATAACGATGGAATCCCGCCGCCAGGCCGGTTTCGGGACCTGCCCAGCCGGCATTGCCCATGAATGCACCCGTGAGATAACCGTGCTGCCGCAGCACGGTGCTCACTCGGGGGAGATCGTCATTGGCGCGGCGAAGGTAACTCGCTCCCGTTTCGTGCCCCCACACCCCGGTGAGCAACGAAGCGTGCGAAGGCAGGGACCACGACGAGGGAGTAAATGCGTTGTCGTAGACGATGCCACTCGCAGCCAGTGAATCGATCGCCGCGGAAGTCGGCCGCTGGTAGCCGTAGAGGCTCAGGTTCGCGGCGCGAACCGTATCGAGAATCAGGAGCAGGACGTTCGGTGCATCCTCAGGCGCAGTTCGCGTTGCGCCAAGCGCGCTGCGTTCCTGCCACCACGAGAAAATGTGCGGCAAGCCACCATTCAGGACCAGCAGCAGAGCCATGACCGGTCCAGCACGGCGTGTCAGGCGCTGGAGGACTTCGGGGCGGAGTGTGCACCATCTGGAGACTTGCCACCCCATGCCTGCCGCCAGGACGACGAACGCCAATGGATGAATGCGGCGATACAACAGCAGGATCGAAAAGGCCGCGAGTCCGGCAAAGACTCCGTGAACCGCGCAATAACCATTCGGGAGTCTGACAAACCTGAAGATGAGGGCTATTGGTACCGCCAGTGCGAGGAACACGCCAACGTAGGCAATGGGCGCCGTGAGTTCGAACAGCGGCGTCGTGCCCGTGAAGGCGTGTAGCACATGTTGCCGGAAGTTCACGACGGTCACGTGCCCAAACGCCGCAACGATCGCCCAGGCCACGGCAATTGCCATGACCCTGACCGGCGAAAGGCCTGTATCGCCGCCGTGATTCGCGGCCGGGTTCGACACGGATGTCACGCGCGAATCGTCAGATATGGGACCCTCGAATGCCCGGGGGGTGGGGTGTCAAATTACATTCGATGGGCGGACCTCGCATGGCCTCCGGCCCGTCCAGAGCGCGATTCAACAGACTGTCAATCCATTCCGTGCTTTCGACGCCACTCCATCCCACGCAACAACCGGGCCCACAGGGCGCCACCCTGTGGTTTACCGGGCTGCCCTCGTCAGGCAAGTCGACGATCGCCCGGGAGGTGTTTCAGCGCCTGCTCGACCGGGGCCTGCCCGTGGAGCTGCTCGACGGCGCGGAGGTCCGCGAAAGCCTGTCCCGCGGCCTGACGTTCTCCCGCGAGGATCGGGAGGAACACATTCGCCGCATCGGCTATGTCGCCAAGCTGCTCTCCCGAAACGGCGTGATCGCCATCTGTGCGGCGGTGTCCCCCTACCGCGCGACGCGGGAAGAGGTCCGCAGGAACACGGCGCGCTTCGTCGAGATCTACGTCGAGTGCCCGGTTGAAGTGGCCGAGCAACGGGATAGCGACGGCTGGTACGCCCGGGCGCGGCGTGGCGAAGTCGAGGAATTCACCGGCGTGAACGCGCCGTACGAACCGCCCACGTCACCCGAGGTCCACGTCCATTCCGACCGGGAATCGGTGGAGGACGCGGCGGCGAGGGTCATCGCGCGCCTCGAGGACCTGGACATCATTCAGCGCAAGTTAGATGAAGCGCGGGCGCAGGACGAGTTTCGCCGCCGCCTGTCGGACCTGGGATTCCAGTAGATGTGCGGCATCGCCGGTTTCGTTCGCTCGTCAGGCACCACGGTGCCGGACGAGGCGCTGCTCCGGGCCATGTGCGATGCCATCACGCATCGCGGCCCTGATGACGACGGCCGCCAGCTGATCGGCGCGGCGGCGCTGGGGATGCGCCGCCTGAGCATCATCGACGTCGCCGGCGGCCAGCAGCCCATCGCCAATGAAGCCGGCGACGTGACCGTGGTCTTCAATGGGGAGATCTACAACTATCGGGACCTTCGCGACCGCCTCCTGAAGGCGGGACACCGGCTCGCGACGCGCAGCGACACGGAGACGCTGGTCCACCTGTACGAGGATGACGGCGACCGGCTGGTCGACTCGCTGCGCGGCATGTACGGCTTCGCGATCTGGGACGCGAACCGGCAGCGGCTGCTGCTGGGCCGGGACCGGCTCGGGATCAAGCCGCTGTACTACTGGCTGCGCCCCGACGGTCTCTCGTTCGCTTCCGAGCTGCGATCGTTCCTGGTCGACCCGGCGTTCACGCCCCGCCTGTCCGAGGAAGCGATCGCGCTATACCTCGCGTTAGGGTATATCCCCGATCCCTGGTGCATCTTCGCCGGGGTGCGCAAGCTGCCGCCCGGCCACACGCTGGCCTGGACGCGCGAGCAGGGTACCTCGGTCACACGCTACTGGACGCCGGCACGGGACGAGGTGCGCATCGACCCCGCCGACGCCGTGGCCGAGCTGCGGCGGATCCTCGACGACGCGGTGCGCTCCCACCTCGAGTCCGAGGTACCGTTAGGCGCGTTCCTGTCCGGCGGCATCGACTCATCGACCGTGGTCGCCCTCATGGCGCGGGCCATGGACCGCCGGGTCCAGACGTTCTCCATCGGGTTCGAGGAACCGGAGTTCAACGAGGCCCCGCATGCGGCCCGCGTCGCCAAGGCGCTGGGCACCGACCATACGGAGCTCATCGTCCGGCCGGACGCCGACCAGCTGGTCGAGGACGTGATCCGGGGCTTCGATGAGCCGTTCGCCGATTCCTCGGCGCTGCCGACGCTGCTGGTGTCGCACCTGGCGCGGGAACGCGTCACCGTGGCGCTGTCCGGAGACGGTGGCGACGAACTCTTCGGTGGGTACACGCGGTATGCGCAGGTGAACGGCATGGCGGCGCCGGCGCCGGCCATCGCCCGTCGCCTGCTCCGCGGCCTCGCGCTCATGCGACCGCCGGGGGCCAAGGGACGTGCCTGGATGCTCAACGTGGGCAGCGGCGTACGTGGTCGTTATGCACGCACGGTGGCACAGCCGTTGTCAGTCGCCGAGGGAGGCATCGCGGCCGGGACGGTGGCCCGTCATCAGCCGTCGATCGAGCAGTTGCTCGACCCCTGGTTCGACCGGTTCGGCACGCGCGACTTCGTGACGCAGATGATGCTGGTCGACCTCGAGACGTACCTGCCGGGCGACATTCTCACCAAGGTCGATCGCATGAGCATGGCCGTATCGCTCGAAGCGCGGGTGCCCCTGCTCGACCATCACGTCGTCGAGTTCGCGATGGCGCTTCCCAGCCGCCTGAAACTGCAGGGCGAAACCGGGAAAGTGATCCTTCGCCAGGCGATCTCCGGCATCGTTCCCGATTCGGTGCTGCAGAAGCCGAAGCAGGGATTTGCGGTGCCGCTGGCGAACTGGTTCCGCGGGCCACTCAGGCACCGGATCGAGGCGCTGTCTGGCAAGGACGCACCGGTCGCCCAGTGGGTCGATGGGGACGCGATGCGCCGCGTGACGGCGGAGCACCTCGCCGGCCGGCGTGAGCATCCGGGGCTGATCTGGCGGCTGGTCGTGCTGAACGGGTGGCTGCGCGCGCTCGACGACGGGGCACTGGCCGGCCCGCAGCGCGTACATGACCTGCTACGCCGGACCGTTTCCGCGCGCGCGAAGGCGGGCTGACCTAACGAGCCTGCCGCAGGACGGCTTGCGGTACCGCCGCCGGCGCCGGCGCGGACGCGTACCACGGCTCGCGACCGAGTATGTCTCCGGCCAGCCAGAGGATGCCGAAACTGAAGTATGTGAACGACAGGTGGCCGTATGTCCCGAACAGCGAAGCGACACTGAAGGAAATCATCGCCAGCTGGAGGTAGAAGAGCAGCTGATGCTCCTTCGGCCGCGCATTCCGGATGCTGCGCCGCGATTTCTGCAGCTTCAGGAACACGGAACCGAAGAGCAGCAGGTAGAACGCGAGACCGGGAAACCCGGACTCCGCCGCAAGGCGCAGGTACGTGCTGTGGGTGTCCCGGTTCCCGCGGGCCGAATAGTTGAGTCCCAGGCGCGCCGACTCCAACCGGTGTTTCGTGGGCATCATGCCTGCCCCGATCCCGACGAGCGGATTATCACGTGCGGTGCGTGCCGCGATCATCCAGATCTTCCAGCGCGCTTCGGCTGACCCTTCCTTGTCCACGCCTTGCATGCCGCTGGAGATCGACGCGTTCGACAGGCCGGATACGCGATCCCACACGTCCTTCGGCGCCACGATGGCCGCCAGGCCGAACAGCGCGGCGATCAGGAACAGGTCCCGGCCACGGTTCTTGCTGGTCAGTGGAAGGAGGATCACCGAGGTACCCAGCGCGAGAATCGCTCCGCGCGACTGGGTGAGCATGACGATGAGCGCCAGCATCGCCACCCCGATGAGTGCCGCCCATCGGAAGATCTTCGTGCGTTCGACCGTCGCTACGCCCGCGGCCACGCCCAGCGGAAAGATCGAGAGCGCGGCGAGGTCGTTCGGGTTGTTGAAGATGAAGTTCCACGCGACGCGCCCGAATTCCGTGCAGCGACAGATGTACTGGTTGAAAAGCGCCCCGCGCACCGGATAGAGCGCAAACAGCGCCAGCCAGGCGATCAGAACCATGCGGAGTTCGGCAGCGTTCCGCACCACGTTCATGACACAGAACATGATGATCCACAACTTCCCCAAGTCGATTAGCGCATTGGTCGTGACGATCGTGGACGTCGTCGTCGCGAGACCGAAGCAGCTCCAGATGATCAACAGGCCGAAGAACTGCAGCGGCGCCGGGAAACGCAACTGGCCACCGCGCAGCAGCACACCGATGCCAAGCAGCGCGACCGCCACCTCACCCGCCGCCAGCTTGTACGAGTGGATGAGCCACATGTAGAACACCAACGCGACGAGACCAAGTCCCAGTCGCAGCGGCTCCTGCGTCACGAACGGAAACGGGTGCAGCGGTGCCGGTGCGGCGACTGCCTGGGCGCGCAGCGGCATCGCGGCATTTGGCCGTGTGTGTCGTGCGCTGCGCCATCCTCGGAGTGACTGCCTCATTTCACGTGATCGTCGAGTCGCTGGTTGGATCGTTCACATCAAACAATGACGAGCGCACGCGCGAAAACAAAAAAAGTCGGTGGAATCCTTCAATGTGTGCGCAATGTCACCGCACGGACCTGTTCGAAATTCTAAAAAGCGCCTCGCGAGAACTGCTCTCTCTCTGAAGTGGTGAGAATCACTCTCCCTTAAGACGTATCACTGTTGTCTCAAGTTACCAGCGCGCGCCCGTACGCGGGGCCGTTGTATCTGCCACGCGATCGGACGCGACGAGTGCGTCGAGCATCGACGCATGCACTGGTCACCGGTCACGTTCGCGTGCCATCGGAACGCATGGACCGATGCGGACCCGCGCCCTGTTGCAGGACGCCGGTGTGGGGCACGGCGCGTGATGGAAACCGACAACGGAAGAATGTCACCGCCTCTCCGTACACCCGAGCCGGTGACGGGGGGCACGTTCATCGTGTAAGCAAGCGCAAACTCGGCGTGGTCGCGTATCGCGTTATGCGACAACATGTTAGAGAAGTCTATTTGTTACTGCCCTGTTTGCGGTCTCGTCTATTCGGCGAGAAGTCATGTCCGACAACTGATGTCCGCAGGTGCCTCCTCCGGGAGGACACCACGATACGGCAAACCAGTCGAAAGGCTGGGACGCAAAGCCCCGAGGCTACAGCGCGACGCACCGCGCCATGCCAGTCGAGCCGCCGAACGGTCCACTGGAGAAGCACCGATGCGTCTGACGCTCCGGCACGCGCTTGCCGCCGTCATTACCTGCACGCTCAACGCGTGCAGCGGGAATGAGGCCGATCCTGCCTCACCCGGCCCTGGAATCGAGCAGAAGCTTCATGTCTCGTTGTCGGCACATGTCGACACTATTCCCGAGTCGACGTCGAAGACATTTACGGCCCGCGTCACCGACCAGACAGGATTCCTGAAATCGGTCCCGGTCACGTGGTCGTCCAGTGACCCGAACGTCGCGTCGGTTGCGAGCGGGAACGTTACCGGCGTCACGCCTGGTACCGCCTGGGTCGTCGCATCGGTCACCGGCGCACGCGACAGCGTGCACGTGGTCGTGACCACGAATGATCTGACACTCGATATCCAGCCCAGCGCCGCCGCGGTGGCCATGGGCGACACCGTGGACTTCGTCGCCACGCTGCGTACGCGCAGTGGCGACATTCTCGCCGTCAACACCTTCGCCTGGAACAGCAGCGACACTGCCGCGGCGCAGTTTGTCGGTGGCGGTCGCGGTGAAGGCACAGTCCGCATCTTCAAGTCGCCGGTCGCTTCGGTGACGATCTCGCCCAGCACGGCTTCCGTGTACAAGGGCGCGACCGTGACCCTGACCGCGACGCCACGCGACCAGAATGGCCGCCACGTCGAGGGCGACGTCGCCTGGGGCAGCTCGGATCACACGAAAGCCACCGTCAACGGCGATGGCGTCGTCACCGGCATCGGCGCAGGTTCGGTGGTCATCACGGCTACGTCCGAGGCGAGGACCGCGTCGGCGATCGTTACCGTTCTCGGAGCGCCCGCGACGACCGTGCAGGTTTCGCTTCCATCGAACGAACTGCTGGTCGGGACCGAAATGCAGGCGACGGCCACCCTCCTCGACGCTTCCGGCGAACAGGTGACGGGTCGCACCGTCGCCTGGCAGAGCGCCAATCCCTCGATCGCGACGGTGAACTCCACCGGAACGGTAAAGGGCGTCAATGAAGGCGACGTCAACGTCAGCGCGATTGTCGATGGTGTCATCGCCACGCAGCGCCTGTCGGTCAAGGGACGCAAGGCGGCCTCGATCAGCGTCGTGCCTGCGGCGCCTAACGTTTCGGTGGGACACACCGCGCAGCTCGTGGCGAAGGTCCTCGACCAGAATGGCGTCGAGATCTCCAACGCTCCGGTGTCCTGGTCGTCGGCCAAACCCTCGACCGCCTCGGTGACCGCCGGTGGCCTCATGAGCGGTGTGTCGGCCGGCACCACGACCATCACTGCCATCACCGGCCAGCTGAGCGCCACGGCGACCGCCACGGTCGGCAGCGTTCCCGTCGCCTCGGTTCGCGTGACCCCGTCCTCGTCATCGCTGGCGATTGGCGGACAGGTGGCGCTCGTCGCCCAGGCGTTCGACCTGAACCAGAACGTCCTGTCGGGTCGCGCCGTGAGCTGGACCCGCCAGGCGCCATCGATTGCAACAGTGACTTCATCCGGTGTCGTGACGGCGGTTTCCGGCGGCTCGGCTACCATCACCGCTGATGTCGAAGGCAAGAGCGCGAGCGCGACCATCACGGTCGCGGCCGGTCCGCAGGCCAACGTTGCCGTCGTCACGGTCACGTTGTCCAACTCGGCACTGAATATCGGAGAACAGAGCCAGGGCACAGCGGTCCTCACCGACGCCAACGGCAAGGTGCTGACTGGTCGTGAAGTGGACTGGTCCAGCCTCGATAACGCCGTCGCCACGGTTTCGTCGAACGGCCTCGTGACCGCGACCGGCCCTGGCACCGTCGTCATCATGGCCCGCAGTGAAGGGGTTTCGGGAGCCGCCTCGGTCAACGTCAATACGCCGACACTGGCTAAGGTCGCCCGCGTCCGCGTCGATGCTCCGACTCAGGACATCGACGTCGGCGAACAGGTGCAGACGGTCGTCACGCTGTTCGACGAGTCGGGCAACGTCCTCACCGGCCGCACCATCGCGTACACCACGCAGGATGCGCAGGTCGTGACGGTCTCCGCGAACGGCGTGGTGAAAGGCGCCGGCGCCGGCTACACCAGGATCGTTGCTACCAGCGGTGGGGTGAGCGGAACCGAGGGATTCACGGTGGCCTCATCGGTCAATCCGGTCAGCACGATCAGCATCTCGCCGGCCAGCGCGACACTGTCGGTCGGACAGACCACGCAGGCAACGGCGACGGCGAATGGCTCGGAAGGCGCGTCGTTGAGCAGCAGCTACACCTGGACGACCTCCAACGCGGGTGTCGCGACCGTATCCAGCAACGGACTCGTGAACGCGGTCGGCGCCGGCACGGCGACGGTCACCGCGTCGTCGTCAGGCGTCACCGGTAGCATGTCGGTCACGGTCACCGCCGGTCCGCAGCCGAGCGGCACGGTCTCGAGCGTCACCGTCAGCCTCTCGCCGTCGAGCATTACGGTGGGCGGCGCCGCGCAGGCCATCGCGATCGCAAAGGACGCGAATGGCGCCATCATCAGCGGCAAGACCGCGACATGGTCGCTGGGCGTATCGCTGCTCGCCAACATCAGCTCCAGCGGCGTCGTGACCGGTCTGCTGGCCGGCATCGTGCCGGTCAAGGCGACGGTCGACGGTGTCGTCGGAACATCGA
>CBIHMX010000009.1:0-18067 GCA_966211115.1 uncultured Gemmatimonadaceae bacterium
AGGGCGCGGATAGCGTGCATTCGCCCGGAAGAACATGTGCTCGTACATGTGCGCCAGCCCTTCCGTGCCTGGCCGCTGGGTGAACGAGCCGTTCCGGACGTTGAATTCGATGGTGGCGAGCGGAACCCCGTGATTCTCGGCCACGATGACTTCCAGTCCGTTGCCGAGAACCTTGTGCCGGAGAAACTTCTCGAGCTCAGCGCGCTGCGCGTCGAGCCGGCCTGGCACGAGCAGGGCCAGCGCGGCAAGGGCAATGACGGCCATGCTGGCCGGGCGTTTCCTGTTGCGTCGAGGTGCGCCTGAAAGAATCGTCACGCTGGCGATATCCCTGGTTCCCTGGTTTTCTTTGTCCGCCGATGGCAGAACGCCGAGAATCTCTGGCCCGTTTCGGGACGCTGGCTGCGCAGCGTCTCGACGCTTCGCGACTCCGGCGGGATGTCCCGCTGGCTCCGTACACCACGTTCCGGATTGGTGGTCCGGCCGACTTCCTGTACGATGCCACGACGGCCGACGATCTGGCAAACGCCGTAGACGTTTCTCGCGAGGCCGGATTATCCCACTTCGTCCTTGGCCTTGGCGCCAACATCCTGATCGGCGATCGCGGCTATCGCGGCGTCGTGATCAGGAACGTGGCGCGAGCGCACCGGTTCGACGGAACCCGCTTGTGGGCCGAAAGCGGCGCCGTCATGCAGGACCTCATCCTGTCATCGGTTCGTCGCGGCCTGTCAGGCCTGGAGCACTACATCGGGATTCCGAGCACCGTCGGCGGAGCGGTCTGGCAGAATCTTCATTTCCTGTCGCCGGCGCCCGAACGCGAGCGGACGATGTTTATCGAAGAGGTTTTCGAGTCGTGCGAACTCCTGCTCGAAAGCGGCAGTCGCCACGTGGCTCATCGCGAGGAGATGGAGTTCGGCTACGACACCAGCATCCTCCACCATCGTCGCGACGTTGCCCTGTCGGTCACGTTTGCCCTGGCGCCAGGCGATCCAGTCCGTTTGCATCGCATCCTGCAGGAGAACCTTTCCTGGAGAGGCTCACGCCATCCGTGGCTCGACATCCACCCGAGTGCCGGTTCGATCTTCAAGAAGATCAAGGATGTCGGAGCCGGCCGCCTGATCGATCAGTGCGGGCTGAAAGGCTTCCGTGTGGGTGACGCGCAGGTTTCGCACCTGCACGCGAACATCGTGGTCAACCTCGGTGCGGCCACGGCTGCCGAGGTCAGGGCGTTGATTGCCGAAGTCCAGCGACGCGTCGCCGATCAGCACGGCCAGCATCTCGAACCTGAAATCGGCTTTGTCGGCGAGTTCTGACGCCGGCACCAGCAGCGGACCGTCGCGGAGCCGAATCTCCTGGCTGGCCGCGGGCCCTGCCATCTATCTGACATTGTGGTTGCTGGCGCCGGACTCGCTCGCACCGGCCGCTCGTCATGTGCTTGGCCTGACCGGGTGGATGGCGCTGTGGTGGGTGAGTGAACCGGTACCACTGGCCGCGACCTCGCTGCTCCCCGCCGCGCTGCTGCCCACGCTTGGTGTCACCAGCGCGCGTGAGGCGGTTGCGCCATACGCCAATGAACTCGTCTTTCTGTATCTGGGTGGCTTCCTCCTCGCGGCCGCGCTCGAGCGCTGGAATGCGCATGCACGCATAGCCTACGGATTGATCGCGGCGATCGGCGTTTCCAGCCGCCGCATCGTGCTGGGCGTGATGATAGGCACGGGATTCATCTCGATGTGGATCTCGAATACGGCCACCGCGGCGATGATGTACCCGATCGTCATGGCCATCACACCGCTGTTTGCCGACGACCGCGACGGCCGGAACACGCGGACGGCCCTGCTCCTCGGCCTCGCCTATGCGGCGTCGATCGGCGGTATGGGCACGCTCCTTGGCACGCCGCCCAATCTCATCCTCGCCGGCGCCGCCCGTGAACTGGCGGGACAGGAAATCACATTCGTCTCGTACCTGGCCTTCGGGCTGCCGATGGTGGCACTTCTACTGCCTATCTGCTGGGCACTGCTCGTCTTCGTCCTGTTCCCCTCGCGCGCCACCCTCGACGCCGGAGCGGGCGCGGTGCTGCAACGGCGCCGCGAAGCGTTAGGCATCCTGCGAGGCGGCGAGTTCGCGACGCTGATCGTGTTCGTGGCGACCGCCGTCGCCTGGCTGTCGCGCGAACGAAAGGTCATCGGCGACTTCGTCCTGCCGGGGCTCGTCGACCTCGCGCCGCGCGTGACCGACGCCACGATCGGCGTCATCGGTGCGCTCATCCTGTTCATCATTCCGGCCAGGGACCGTGACGGCTCCACGCGCCCGTTGTTGACGTGGGACGAGGCACGAACCATCCCCTGGGATGTGCTGCTCCTGTTCGGAGGCGGCCTGTCGCTGGCCGCGGCCATGGAATCGACGGGACTGGCGCGCTGGCTCGCGGATGCGCTCTCGTCCCTGGGCAGCTTCCCGCCGCTGGTGATCTACGTTGGTCTGGCGCTGTTTGTGCTGGTGCTGAGCGAGCTGGCGTCGAACACGGCCGTGGCAACGATGATGATGCCGATCGTCGCCGCGCTCGCCGTCGCGGTTGACCAACCACCGCTGCTGCTGATGCTCATCGCGGCGCTCGCCGCGTCAACCGGCTTCGCGCTGCCGGTCGCGACGCCACCGAACACGATTGTGTTCGGCTCCGGGCAGGTCCGGGTGCGCCACATGATGCGCGCCGGCGTACTACTGGACGTGATTGCGGTCGTGCTGCTCATCATCGTCGCGACGACGGTGTACCCGCTGGTTTTCGGTTAGCCGCCGCCCGGTTGGGCGTCCCGCTCCTCGCGCTTCGTGACGATGATCGACGCCACGGCGCCAATGGCCAGTATGCTGACGACGATAGCCAGCATGTAGAGATTCGCGTTAGGGCCGAGGTGCTCCTTCATGAATTCCCCGGTGAGCATCTTGATCCCGATCAGGCCAAGGATGGCAGACAACGATGTCTTCAGGTAGCGGAACTTGTCGATAGCGCCGGCGAGCGCGAAGTAGAGAGAACGCAGCCCGAGTATGGCAAAGACGTTACTGGTGAAGACGAGGAAGGGATCGGTGGTGATGGCGAACGCCGCCGGGATCGAATCGACCGCGAATACCAGGTCCATCGCTTCCACGAGCACCAATGCAACCGCCAGCGGCGTCAACATCCGGCGGCCGTCGATGTTCGCCGTGAAGTGATGCTCGTTGAACTGGCCGGTGACCGGAAAGAATCGTCGAAGCTGTTTGATGATGAAGACTTCGTCGGTCTCGAGGTGCCCCTCGTCCTTCGAGAGCATCATCTTGGCAGCCGTGTAGATCAGGAAGATGCCGAAGATGTAGAGGATCCAGTGGTACCGTGCGATCAACGCGGTCCCCAGCACGATCATCAGGCCGCGCATCACGAGCGCGCCGAGAATCCCCCAGAACAGCACCCGGTGCTGGTACTGCGGCGGAATGCGGAGGTGGGTGAAAATCAGCGCCATGACGAACACGTTGTCCGCGCTGAGCGACAGCTCGATCAGGTAACCGGTGATGAACTTGAGCGCCGCAAGGCGGCCGTCGTTCGTCATGCCGTCGATGCGATCGACGTGCGTCCCGAGATCGAGCCACTGGTTGTTGTAGGCCGCGTAGACGAAGTACGCGAAGCCCATCGCCAGAACGACGAGGACGCTCGTGAACGTGAGGGCTTCCTTGACCGAAACGACGTGGGCCTTCCTGTTCACGACGCCGAGATCAATGGCGAGCATGAGCAGGACGAAGAGAAGGAACCCTCCCCAGGCCATTAGCGTGTAGTCGATCTGACTATCCTCTCGGTATGAAGCAGTTTCGCCGGCGACTCAGGTTGCCAGCCATTCGCGCCAGGAGTTCTCGTCCAGGCCGACGCTGACCTTGTGTCCGAAGCGCACGAGTGGCTGGCGAAGCATGGCGGGTTCTTCGGTCAATCGGTGCAGCCACCAGTCGTCGGAATACATCGATCGCTGCAGGCCCAGATCAAGGAATCGTCGGGACTCGCGGTCGACCAGTTGGGTGGCCCCGAAACGATCCGCAAAACGGCGCAGCTCGCCGAGTGCCGGCCCTCGCTCCTGAAAATCAACGAAGTGCGTGGTGATCCGTCGCTCGGCGAAAAATCGAAGGGCTTTCCTGGTGTCCGCGCTCTTCTTCGTCCCGAAGATCTGCACCTGACGCGTCGGGTTGGACGAACCAGCCACTGTTTCCCTCTTTCGATGGTTACCTGGAGTGAGTGGCGGTTGCCACGCGGGCGCGCGACCGGCCGAGTAATGTAGCCTGATGCAGAACGCCTTCCGCCCTGCCTGGTGGCTGCCCGGTCGCCACTCCATGACCATGTGGGGCAAGTTCGTCCGGCGGTCGCAGCTCCAGGGTCTGCTGTTGAGGCGCTTCAGTGCACCCGACGGCGACGAGATTACCCTTGCCACCGCGAACATGCCTCGCCCGGCGCCGCGACTATTGATCCTTCACGGACTCGAGGGAGGCATGCGCTCGCATTACGTAGGCGGGCTGTGGGCCGTTGCGAAAGCTCGTGGTTGGCAGCCAAGCCTTTTGTTGTTCCGGACCTGCGACGGGACGTTGAACCGCGCCCGGCGGACCTACCATTCGGGAGAGACAACCGACCTCCGATTCGTCCTTCAGCATTTACTGGCCGAACTTCCTGAGCAACCGATCTGTCTGGCCGGGATTTCACTCGGCGGCAACGTCCTGCTGAAGTGGCTTGGCGAGGAAGGCGACCGACTTCCAGCACAGATTCGGGGTGCCGTCGCTGTCTCGACGCCTTTTGACTTGGCGCGCGCCAGTCGCGCCATCGGGTCTGGGTTTGCCCGCGTGTACGAATGGAATTTCCTGCGGTCGTTGAGGCGCAAGGCGGCAGGCAAGCTCGAGCAGTTTCCCGACGTCTGCGATCGAGGTGCCTTGGACGCCGTTAAATCAATGTGGGAGTTCGATGATCGGTTCACTGCCCCGCTCCACGGCTTCGCGGATGCCGCCGACTATTACGAACGCAGCAGCTCGATCCACTTTCTGGATCGAATTCGGCGTCCCACGCTACTGTTGAGCGCGCATGACGACCCCTTCTACACACCCGATGTCCTTGGTGAAGTCGAGCGAATCAGTGCGCAGAATCCGAATCTCACGGTGGAGTTCCACAGGCGCGGTGGACATGTCGGGTTCGTGACTGGCGCTCCCTGGCGACCGGCGTACTATGTGGAATCGCGAGTGACCGGGTTCCTCGCCGGATTGCTCAGTGCGGACCAGGTTGATCGGTCAGGTGTCGTAGCGGTGTAAAGCTGTTGGGAGTGCAATGTCGGACCTGCTGCTCTTCTCACTGATTTTCGGCGGATTGATGGTCCTCCGCATCATCATGGCGACGGTGTTCTTCGCCATGATTCTCCCGGCTGGTGATCATTGCCTGAATTGCGATGCCCGGACGATCCGCGTTGCGTCGGCCTTCGATCGCGTCCTCCCCTGGTTCCGCAGCAGCTGGTGCCTTCGCTGCGGTTGGCATGGAATGCTGCGGCGCGGCGCGATCGCCGAGGAGCCGACGCCTGCGGAGACCTTGTCCCGTCGTTAGGGCAAGCCTAACTCCTGACAAACACCGTGAGCCACTCGGGCCAGTTGCCGCTCAGGTCGAAGAAGTCGTCGAAGTAAACGAGCCCAGCGCCTTCGAGTTCGGAGACCAGTTCCGGAAGTGCGTCTTCGTCCAGGATCGGTCCGATGACGATCAGGTCCGCTTCGACACGGAACTCCTGGTCCGTAAGGCCGAGCTTTTCGTCGATCGCCGAGCGGGTCAGGCCGGCGCGTTCGAATGACGTTCGACGGATGAGCAGCGTGGGACTGTTGATAGGAAGTGCGAGTGGCATCAGGAGTGGTGAGATAGGGGGCGTGTGTCCATGGATGGATGCACGCCGGACTCGTGTCTCGCTACCTTCAGCAAATGTCTCCCGCCGCCATGCCTGGCTTCGAAGCAGAATTTGATGTCGTCGTGATTGGGGCCGGCCATGCCGGCACCGAGGCGGCTGTGGCGGCGGCTCGGCTCGGCTGTTCAGTCGGCATCATCACGAGCGCGCTGGAGACCATCGGCCAGATGTCGTGCAATCCCGCGATTGGCGGCGTGGCCAAGGGAACCGTGGTTCGCGAAGTGGACGCCATGGGCGGAATCATGGGACGGGCGACCGACCTCGCCATGATCCAGTTCCGGATGCTGAACCGCGGAAAGGGCGCCGCAGTCTGGGCGCCGCGAGCCCAGTGTGATCGCGGATTGTATCGCCGAAGTGTGCGGTCGCTGCTCGAAGCGCACCGCCAGCTGCGCACGATCCAGGGGACGGTTGCCCGCCTCATCCTGGACGGCAGTCGTGTGTCCGGCGTCGAAACGCTCGAAGGACGGCGCTTTGGCGCGTCGTGCGTCGTGCTCACCACGGGAACGTTTCTTCGCGGCCGCATCCACATTGGCACCCAGACACGTATTGCCGGTGGACGTGCCGGCGAGTCGTCCACCATCGATCTTGCCGAACAGCTCGAGCGCGCGGGACTCGAGGTAGCACGTTTCAAGACCGGAACGCCACCACGCATCGACGGTCGAACAGTCGACTTCGACCGCCTGCAGCGACAAGGCAGCGAAGTCGAGGATTTCGACTACTCGTGGTCGCATTTCTGGCCAGACCGGCGGCGCTCGTCAGGCAGCACGCGTCATCCGGAACAGTTGCCCTGCTGGATCACGTTCCTGGAAGACGAAGGAAAGCAGATCATCCAGCAACGGCTGACGGAATCGGCGATGTACGGTGGCGCGATCAGCGGGCGCGGGCCCAGGTATTGCCCGTCGGTCGAAGACAAGGTGGTCCGCTTTCCTGACGCGGAGCGGCATCAGCTTTTTCTCGAGCCGGAGGGCCACGACACGACCGAGTTGTACGTGAATGGCCTGTCGACGTCCCTGCCCTCGCGCGTCCAGCTCGAAATCCTTCGGTCGATCGACGGATTGCGGAATGTCCAGATGACGCGGGCCGGCTACGCGATCGAGTACGATTACTTCCCGCCGACGCAGCTGTGGCCTTCGCTCGAGAGCCGGGCCATCCCCGGTTTGTTCTTCGCCGGCCAGGTGAACGGCACGACCGGTTATGAAGAGGCCGCGGGTCAGGGGTTGGTGGCAGGACTCAATGCCGGTCGTAATGCGCTCCATGAAGAACCGATCATCCTGGGGCGCGAGACCTCGTACATCGGTGTCCTGATCGACGACCTCGTGACGCGTGGTGTGGATGAACCGTATCGCTTGTTCACCTCGCGATCGGAGTTCCGGTTGACGGTGCGGCAGGACAACGCCCTGCGACGATTGGCGCCGATATCAGAGAGATTGGGCATGTTCGATGCCCGCGAAGCGTCGCTCGTCGAAGCGCGGTTTTCCGAAGAGATCGAGCTCAATCGCCTGGCTCGGGAGACATCGTTGGCGCCCGCAGACGTGAATGATCTTCTGGAGCGCGCTGGCAGCGCGCCCATTCGACAGCCGGTCCGGGTGGCAGAGCTGGCACGGCGGCAAGGCCTGAGCCTCGGCGCGTTGCTCGTGGCCGCGGGTGTCGCGCGCGACACGGAGGGCGATGCCATCACGACCGTCGATCTCGAGCTGAAGTATGCGGGCTATTTCGAACGAGAGCGCGTACAAGCCGACAAGCTTCGCCGGATGTCGCAGTTGGCGTTGCCACTCGACCTGCCTTACGAGAGGTTCCTGTCGCTCTCGACGGAAGCGCGCCAGAAGCTCGCGCTGCGCCGTCCAGCAACGCTGGCGCAGGCGGCGAGCATTCCCGGGGTGAGCCCGAGCGACCTTCAGAATCTCCTGGTTGAACTTGAACGGCGGCGACGCAGTCCTGAGCCAACCGCCGTTTCGTGAGTGAGGGTCAAGGCGTCAATCCCGTGATGATCACGCCCGGTATTCGGTGACGCACGGCGATCGTGTTGTAGTGGCACGCCTGTGGGCGGCCCTCATCGCCGTCTTTGGGTTCGTTCCGTTCGTCAACTGGATCGCCGGTGGCCATGAAGCGTCATGGTACGCCGTTTCGGCATCGGAGTGGTTCAACGGTTCGCTGATCAGCATTGGCGTCGCGGTGGTCCTGTTCCTCGTCATCCGGCGCACCGGGTGGTGGCCGACCGGTTGGTCGTCGCTCGCCGCGGGCGCCGAGCGACGTCCGTTGGCAACCGCGTTGACGTTGGGGATACTGGCGCTGGCCCTGTATGCGGTGGTGGCGCTGACGGTGCTTTCCGGCCGACCGCTGCAGATCGACGAAATCGTCCAGGTGATGCAGGCGAGGATCTTTTCGGAAGGCGGCCTGACGCGCCCGGCCGATCCATTTCCGGAATTCTTCACCGCCCTGCACGTGGTAGACATGGACGGAAAGGTCTATTCGCAGTTTCCGCCTGGCGGTCCGCTGATGCTGCTGCCGGGTGTACTGGCCGGAATGCCGTGGTTGACCGGGCCGGTCTCGGGTGCGGTGGCCGTGGTCGCGTTCTGGCACCTGGTTCGCCGGACCGAAGCATCGGCTTCTGTCGCGTTAGGTGCTGCGGTCCTCATGGCAATCGCGCCCTTCATGGCGTTCATGGCCGGGTCGCACATGAACCATGTGCCGACGCTGGCCTGGCTCTGCCTCGCCCTGCTCGGCGTGAGGTCGATTACCTCGGGCACGAACGCCGGCGCAGTGACCGGGCTGGCGACCGGGTTTGCGTTAGGCATGATGGTCGCCATTCGACCGGTGGACGGGGCGGCGTTTGCCCTTCCGGCCGGCTTGTGGTTGCTGGCACGAACCATTCGACGCCAGACGCCCCTTGCCTGCCTGATCGCATCCGGGATTGGCATCACCGTGCCCGTGGCCGGCGTCCTCGCCTTCAATGCGGCGACCACAGGCAGCGCTACCCTCTTTGGTTACGAGTTGTTGTGGGGCGCCAGCCACGGACTCGGCTTCCATCAAGCGCCCTGGGGCATCAGTCACACGCCATCGCGTGGCATCGAACTGGTGAACCTCTATTTCCTGCGGCTGCAGAATTACCTGTTCGAGACGCCATTGCCCTCTCTCGCGCCGGCGATGACCGCCCTGGCGCTGACGAGAAGATTGAGTGCGTTCGACCGGTACCTGCTGGCAGCTTCAACGCTGCTCGTGGCGGGTTATTTCGCATATTGGCACGACGGATTCTTCCTGGGGCCGAGGTTCGTCTATCTCCTCATCCCTGCCCTCGTTCTGTGGACGGCGCGGCTGCCGTCGATCGCGCGTGATCGGTTCCCGTCCCTGGGGGCCGATCGGTTCGTCCTGCTGGTGTACGCCGTCAGCGCGGTCGTTGCGGTCTTCGTCTCGCTCCCCGTTCGGGCCCGCCAGTATGCGAGCGGCGTGCTGCTGACCCGGCACGATTATCTCGAGCCCGCGGCGACGGCGGGCGTGGACAACGCCCTCATCCTGGTGCGGGAGAGCTGGGGCTCGCAACTCATCGCGCGCCTGTACGCATTGGGCGTTTCGCGGAGCGAAGCGGATGCATTCTACCGCACGGTGGATACGTGTGTGCTCGATGGGGCGATTGGCGGGCTCGAAGCGTCGGATGTTCGAGGCACGGCAGCGGTTGATCGATTGCGTCCGTTGACGGCGGACTCGTTGCGCTTGCTGGCCACCTCGCTGTCTCCGGATCACACTGAGCGGATGTTGCCGGGTGCGATGTATTCGCCGGCGTGCCAGCGACGGTTGCTGGAGGATCGAGGCGGATACGCATTTTTTGCTCCGCTGCTGGCGCAGGATCCGGGAACTAACGTCTACGCGAGAGATCTGCACGCACGGGACACGGTGCTGGTACAGCGATACGGTGAACGACCGCTGTATCTGTTGCGTGCGTCATCGAGCGAGGTGGGCGCGCCACTTGTTCTCGAGCGCGTCTCGCTGGATTCCGCGAGAGGTGAGTGGAGCGCGTCGTCGGGCGGCCGGTAGGATCAGTCGGCGCGAATTTGCGTGCGGATCGGCGCGGGAAGTCAACAGCTGGAGAACCGAGTTGGCGCGGGTAATGCGATACAACGCGTCACGTCCACGGCAGAGAAGCGAGTCAGCGCGGAATGGGCGAATCAACGCGGCAAGTCAACGGCGGAGGAGCGAGTCGGCGCGGATCATGCGAATTGTCGCGGATCTCATTTCATTGCACTTACCCGGACTTCAATCGTCCCCCTGGGGATTCACCGGCAGGTCGCCGGGAGCGCCCGGCTTGTTGTCGCGATTCGTTGGATCCCCGGTTTCAGCGAAGATCCGCGTCAGGTTGTTGTTGTCGCGGATCTCTGAAGATTCCATTTCCCGCTGGAGATCATGGCGAGGGGTCACAGCAGTGTGGTGACTCGCGAGCAGCCACGTGTGAATTAGTAGTTAAATGCTACTAAATGTGTAAAACGTGCCGTCGTGTAAGAGCGGCATAAGGGCTCCACGAAGGCGACCCCGTGGCGTGCCTAACGACTGCCTAACGATTCCACGGTGAAGGGAATGGGCGGGGCGTGGTGACTGGACCGTGGAGGCGGGACTGGACGACGAGGGGCGGGCTACGGGGCTGGCCGTCCAGCAGGACTCAGCGCAGCAGAAGGGTCCATCATCGGTTGGCGTTGTCGCCAGGCCAGTATCCGAATTGCTCCACGTGAAACGTAGGCCGATTCCTACGAGATTCCTCGCCAAGCCCGAGAAGGGAACTGGGATGGTGGAAAACTGGAATTAACATCGGCGGCCGCGCGGTACGGAGCCGGTAAGGTTGCGCTCTGGAGCGGCACCTCCTCGGGCACGATTCCGGCTGGCCGCTGATTTGAGCGGCGGTGCTAAGCAGTTGAGGCCTAGGGATTTCGCTGTGGGAATCGAGAGCGGCCTTCGAACTCGGTCGCCTTGGGCTTGGCCACGCAAGGCCCCTGATCCGGATTCCACAATGCAGAAAATCTTCCCACACAGATGTTCCACGTGGAACATTGCAATAGCCCTATTGCGAGGAAGGAGATATTATCGGCTCGCTTACACACACACCTGAAGCGCAGTGCCGGACCGACGAATCATAGCAATCACGAACCAGAAGGGCGGGGTGGGGAAGACGACCTCCGCCATCAACGTCGCAGCGGCTCTGGCGACGGCAGATCGCCGAGTCCTTCTGGTAGATGGGGACCCCCAGGGAAACGCCACCAGCGGGCTTGGCCTTTCTGTCCCCGCGGACATGCCCAGTCTCTACGAGGTCTTGCTCGGCGAAGTGGCGGCCGGCCAGGTGATTCGGCGAGGCGTTCATTTGTCCAAGCTGGATGTCCTCCCGGCGACGCCAGATCTTGCCGGAGCGGAAGTGGAGCTGGTAAATGAGCTTGCCAGAGAATCAAAACTCCGCAAAGCGCTCGAGCCCGAGCGCGCCAATTACGACTACATCCTGATCGACTGTCCGCCCTCCCTGGGCCTTCTTACGATCAACATGCTCGCGGCAGCCGACTCCGTCATCATACCGCTGCAATGTGAGTACTTCGCTCTGGAAGGCCTGAGTCAGCTGCTGCGAACCGTTGAAATGGTCAAGGAGAATCTCAATGCCGGCTTGGCTGTTGGAGGCGTTCTCCTCACCATGTACGACACGAGACTGAACCTGTCGAGGCAAGTGGCGGACGATGCGCGAGAGCATTTCGGCGACTTGGTTTTCCAAGCCGTGATCCCCCGAAATATCCGTCTGGCCGAAGCGCCGAGCTTTGGTAAACCCATTCTTCTTTACGACATTACCTCGGTAGGCGCCTCATCCTATCTTGCTGTAGCGAAAGAACTTATGGCTCGCACCGAAAGTAACGCTTCAGTGGTGCCTATTTCGTCACAAACGTCGGATTCTTCGACACATCAAGGGGTCACTCCTGCGCCATGAACGAGCCACAAGGCGATAAATCGCGTAGATTGGGCCGAGGACTGAGCGCGCTTATTAACTCTACCCCGGCGGCTCAGCCGCAGGCGGCGGTACCGGATCAGCCAGCCAAGGCCAACGAGCCATTCCGAGAAATAAGGCTCGACCACATTGTCCCCAATCCTCGGCAACCGCGCCGGGATTTCGCTGAAACGGACTTGGTGGATCTGCAGCAGAGCCTGCAGGCGAGCGGCCTGCTGCAGCCCATCTCAGTTCGACCGCGAGCGGACGGCAAGTTCGAGCTCATAGCTGGGGAACGGCGCTTCCGGGCCGCCGGACGGCTCGGATGGTCCACCATTCCTGCCGTGGTACGCGACGTCAGCGATGAACAACTGCTGAGTTTGGCGTTGGTAGAGAATCTCCAGCGTGAGGATCTCAACCCGATCGAAGAGGCTGAGGGCTATCGACAGCTCATCAGCGACTTTGGTCTGGCGCACCAGCAGGTGGCGCAGGCGGTGGGTAAGGACCGCTCCACAATTACCAACGCGCTGCGCTTGCTCGCGCTTCCGCAGGATGTCCAGAAGCTGGTCCGTGACGGGTCTCTCACGCTCGGCCATGCGCGCGCGCTCCTCGGAGTACCGCCTGGCATGTCGCTTACCGAACTCGCCGCTCGAGTCGTGTCGCAGCGGTTGAGCGTACGGGAAGTGGAGCGGTTGGTTCAGGAAGCGAAGCCAGCAGTAAAAAAAACTCGTGACCCGGAGAGCCAGCAAAACGTTTCTGATGTGCCGGAAGTGCGTCGCCTCACAGACCGGCTTCGTCGTTTTCTACAGACTGACGTCGCCGTTCAAGTCGATAGCAACGGTCGCGGAGAAGTGAGGATTCGGTTTTACTCGGCCGATGATTTCAACCGCGTTTTCGAACTCATCACACGGTCATCGCACGATGCAGACTGACCCTCGTCCTCCGCTTAACCCGTCGGGAGAAAACACCATGTCGATTTTCAAGCAGCCACCCAACTCTCCCGAGCGCCCGCCCGTGCGCCTCGACACGCCGCCCGCGGCCGCGGCGCCGGAGGGTGGCGGAGGTACCTCGGTGATTGCAGCTGGGCTCAAGATCGTTGGGGACGTGGAAACGTCTGGCGCCCTCAAGATCGAAGGAACGGTGCAGGGGTCGATCCGCGGCGCCCGTCAGGTCATTCTCGGACGCACCGGTGTCATTCAGGGCGACATCCAGGCGGAAGAGGTCATCCTCGGCGGTCGAATTGTTGGGACCGTGAACGCGTCCGAAAGAGTGGAAATCCAGGCCAATTCGGTCATCGAAGGCGATGTTCACACTCGCAGTATCGTGGTCTTCGAAGGTGGCCTGCTCAACGGCAACGTTCGGATGGACATGGCCGGGGCAAAGGGTGCTTCGACACCGGTCACGCCATTGCGAAACGCCGGGGGCGCTGACTAAGAGTTCTTTCCACGCGATGTGGAGGACCTTCAGGTTCTCCTGAACATCGCAACGCGCGCGCTCCCAACATCTCGGAGGCTTCTCAACGTGCGTGGAAGTATTTCTTCCACACTGTTGGTACGCATGTCGGGAGTAGCGCGCGCTCCGGTGTCGGCACAATCCGGAGCAATAATCCCGAACGCGAGGTTGGCCTGTTCAGCGGGACCCGATCGGCCCAGCTCGAGACACCGGCGGGATTTCCCCTCAGCATCAGCCCTCCGCCTAGCCAGTTTCATCAGGTCAGAAAGGCGACAGCGTCTCGACACTAGCATGATGCGTCGCGCGTCGGACCGGGGCCAGCCGTCCAGCGAGTCAGGGGCGACCGGCCAGTGATCGTTCGCGCAGCCGAACTCGCGCTCCGTCTCGATCGGCTGCTTGGCGTCGAGGGCCATCCGGAATACGCATCGGCGCTCAACGGGCTGCAGGTCGACCATCGCGGCCCCGTCACCCGGATCGCTGCCGCGGTCGACGCTTCGCAGAAAACCATCGAAGGCGCCGTAACGAGCGGCGCCAACTTCCTGATCGTGCACCACGGCCTGTTCTGGGGAGGAGCGCAGCGGCTCGTTGGCCACTCCTATGTCCGCTTTCGTGAGATCTTCACACACGATATCGCGGTCTACTCGGCGCACCTGCCGCTTGACTCGCATCCGGAGTTCGGCAACAACGTTCTGCTCGCCCGAGAGCTGGGCCTTACGCCGTCAGGACCGTTCGCGACCTATCAGGGGACGCCGATTGGTGTGGCAGGGGAGGCCGACATTGCGACGGACCTTTTGCTCGCCGAAGCCGACTCATTCGCCCGACGGCATGGTGGGCGCGCGCAAGCCAGCGAATTGCCCCAGGGGCATTACACACGCCGCTGGGCCGTCTGCACCGGTGCCGGTGCTTCCTCCGAAACACTTCGTGAAGCGGAAGCGGCCGGCATCCAGACCCTGATCACGGGTGAAGGTCCGCATCACACGGCCGTTGAAGCTCCCGAGCATGGCGTGGTGGTGATCTATGCGGGCCATTATGCCACGGAAACGTTAGGCGTTGCCGCTATCGCCAGCCGGGTCGCCGACGAAACGGGCCTGCCCTGGAGTTTCATCAGCGCGCCGACGGGCCTGTGAGGCCGGCGTGAGGTCAGCGGAAAAGCCGTGGTGGCAACTGAGCTTGCTGTCACTGGCGATCGTCCTGTCGATGGCGCCGTGGTTCGCCGCCACTGTGGTGGCCGCCCCGCTGTCAGAGGCGCTTTCTCTTCCCGCGAGGCACGCGAGCTGGCTCACCCTGGCCGTCCAGCTTGGCTTCGTCCTCGGATCCATAACGAGTGCACTGCTGCTCCTGAGCGATCGCTGGAGCGCGAGACGGCTTGCGGCGGGATCGGCGCTGGCGGCGGCGGGTGCGACCGCCGCCCTGGTGCTCCTTCCAATAACGGGCTGGCAGGCGATCGCCCTGCGCCTGATCACCGGTGCCTGCTTCGCAGGTGTGTACCCGCCGGGCATGAAGATCGCGGCCGGGTGGACGCAGCGTCATCGCGGAACGGCGATTGGACTCCTGACCGGAGCGGTGTCGGTCGGTTCAGCGGCCCCTCACCTCATTCGAGCAACGTGGGAAGCGTCGCAATGGCGTGCAGTCCTGCTCGTTGCCGCGGCGATGGCGGTGCTCGGCAGTGCGCTGTTTGCCCTCGTCGTGCGGGAAGGTCCTTATCAGGCCGCGTCTGCGCCGTTCAACCCGAGCGCCGCGGCCAGCGTCCTTCGTGAGCGTGGGGTTCGACTGGCTACCGGTGGGTATCTCGGCCACATGTGGGAGCTGTACGCGATGTGGAGCACGATCGGCATTTTTCTCGCGGACGCCGGGGTTCGGCATGGAGCGCCTGAACTCTGGGGCCCCTTGCTGGGGTTCGCGTCCATCGCCATCGGAGCCGTCGGGTGCGTGGTCGCTGGTGTACAGGCCGACCGTATCGGGCGGGCGCGCGTGGCCATGATTGCCATGGCGGTCAGCGGCGCGTGTGCGCTGGTCATCGGGCGCGTTTCCGCGGTTTCCTACGGGCTGACCGTGGCCGTGGCACTCGTCTGGGGTTTGTCGGTCGTGGCCGATTCCGCGCAATTCTCCGCGCTGGTGGCGGATGCCGCCCCGCCGGCGTACGTCGGAACCGCCCTCACGCTGCAGACCGCATCCGGGTTCCTGCTGACCATGCTGACCATCCACCTGGTGCCTGGGTGGGCGGCGCGCTGGGGATGGGAAGTGGCGTACCTGCCGCTCGCGTTAGGCCCGGCGCTTGGCATCATTGCCATGTCGCGGCTCGGGCTGGACCGGACCGGATGACGTCGATTGCATCCGGGCGATAGGGGGCGCCAGAACGGCGTCCGATATGCCTAACAACTATCGGTCGCGCTGCGCCAGCGGACGCTCCACGTTCCCCGGGCTGATCGCTCGATCCATTCGAGTACAAAGCCGGACTCGCGTTCCCGTCGCAGCAGCACGGCAAGCCGGCCGGAGGAGCGCACCCGCAGTACCCCGAGCAGTTCAATCGAACCCATGGACTCCTCGGCGCCGATTTCACGCCGGGAGAAGGTCACCGCGGGTTCCCGTCCGGCCCCTTCCTCGGTGAAGATGAGGATCTGTTCCTGCAGCGGGTTTGCTTCCTGGGCGACGAGCCGGACCACCTCGTAGATCGTGATGATGGTGTCCGGAGTCACCTGGAAGCGGCTCGCCTGGCGAACGTTGAACGGCCGGCCCCGGAACGCCGCCGCCGTGTCGTCAGGCAGGCGTGACGCGGCGAATGCGCCGTCCCGCGCACGGGCCGCGGAATCGGGTGCCGCCACCACCGGCAGCGAATCGAAGGCGAGGCCATCGACCGCCCCTTCGGGAAAAGCGAGCCGCCACGAGCCGGTCACGCCGGCGCCGGTCGCGAGCGATGCCGTTGGCCAGCCGACACATACGGAATCGAATTTCAACCCGGTCACACGCCCGCTGCCGGTGACGGTAGCACCATCGATCATCGTCAGGCTCGAACCTTCGACATTCCAGTTCGCTGACGTCAGCGTATCGAGCGCCTGCCCCGCGCCGTACTGCGGGTTGATCAACCACGCATTCGCTCCGTTGGCGACCCTGACGGCAAACAGGGATCCGGCGGCGCGATTCCACGTTGACGCGGGGGGCGTAGGCGCGGGTCCTTCCGGTGGCGGCACTTCTGGCGACGCCGTATCCTTGCCCGGCGCGCGATCACCGGAACAGGCGATGAGCGTAGCGAGCAGCAGGGTGTTCGAAAATGGGCGCAGCGCGCGTTTCATTGGCGTTAATCTGGCTGGCCCGGCGCCATCGTCAACCGACTCGCTAGGCAGGGACCCCCGACACCACGGAGCGACCGCGTGACGACGACCGGCAGGACATCGTGGCTCGACCGGCTGGGACTGGGACGGCGGGAAGTTCGAGCGTGGGCGATGTACGACTGGGCGGTTTCGGCGTTGTACACGACGGTTCTTACGGCCGTGTTCCCGATTTTCTTCATCCGGGTGGCGGCGGCGGGTTTACCCGAATCGCGTGGCACGCAGGCGCTCGCTACCGCCAACACCATCGCTGCCATCATCGTCGCGGTGCTGTCGCCGATACTCGGTGCCATCTCTGACTACGCGGCGGCCAAGAAGCGCATGCTCGCCGGTGCCATGCTGGTTGGTGCGTCGGCCACCGCAGGAATGTTCTTCATCCAGCGCGGCGACCTGGTGCTGGCATCGACTCTCTTCGTCATCGCGATCATTGGCGCGACGGCAAGTGTCGTCTTCTACGAAGCGCTCCTGCCGCACATCGCCAAGACCTCTGAGATCGACCGCGTCTCCTCCGCCGGATATGCCATGGGGTATGTCGGCGGCGGCCTGCTGCTGGCGATCAATCTCGCCTGGATTCAACGTCCTGACCTGTTTGGTCTTCCGAGCGGCGAAGGCCTGACGCCGGCGCAGGCATCACTTCCGGCAAGGCTGGCTTTCGTCTCCGTGGCCGTGTGGTGGGTGGTTTTCTCCCTTCCGCTCTTTCGCCGGGTCAGCGAACCGGCACGGACGCTCGAGTCGGATGAAACGCGACGGGGATCGGTCATTGGGACCGCATTCACCCGGCTCGGCGAAACCGTTCGACAACTGATGGGGTTCCGGCAGGCGTTCCTGATGCTGCTGGCTTTCCTCATCTACAACGATGGAATCCAGACGATCATCAAGATGGCGACGGCGTACGGGACCGAGATCGGTATCGGCCAGTCGTCGCTGATCGCCGCGGTGCTGCTGGTGCAATTCGTCGGCGTTCCGTTCGCGTTTCTCTTCGGCATGCTGGCGTCGCGCATTGGCGCCAAGCGTTCCGTGTTCATCGGACTGGTCGCGTACGCGATCATTACGGTGATCGGGTATTTCATGACAACCGCCGCGCATTTCTTCGTACTGGCCGCGCTGGTCGGCATGGTGCAGGGCGGGACGCAGGCGCTGAGCCGGTCCCTTTTTGCAACCATGATTCCGGCGCACAAGTCCGGCGAGTTCTTCGGGTTTTACAGTGTGTTCGAGAAGTTTTCGAGCATCTTCGGTCCGCTGCTTTTTACCATCACCATCGCCCTAACCGGGAGCAGTCGGAACGCCATTCTGTCCGTCATCGCCTTTTTTGCGATCGGCGCCGTGCTGCTGGCTTTCGTGGACGTCGAGAAGGGGCAGCGGGCGGCGCGCGAGGCCGAGGCCGAGTTGCGGCCGGTGCCGAGCGCCTAACGAGACTC
>CBIHMX010000010.1:0-17078 GCA_966211115.1 uncultured Gemmatimonadaceae bacterium
TTGAAGGCGCAAAACTGGCAAGGGCGCGAACTGGCAAAGGGCGCGAAAACTGGCACAGGGCGCGAACTGCCATAGGGCGCGAACTGCCACAGGGCGCCAACTGCCACAGGGCGCGAACTGCCAAAGAGCGCGAAGCCGCTGAGGGCGGAGCTGGGGGGGGAACTAGCGGGGTTTGCGGCGGCGTTCGCGGCCCCATACTGAACGCCGATAGGGTTCGATGTGGGTTTCGGCGTATTCGAGAACCCGGGCGACATCGACGGGCGTGATCTCGTGGAAGGGCGCAAACTGGAAAGCGTGTTTCCGGGCGATCTCGCGGAACTCCGTAATGTGGGGCCATTCGTGCGCGATGCGCGGGACGAGGCGGAGGACCGAGTGCAGCAGATCGGAGGGCGACACCGACTCGCCGAACGAATATGCCAGGTAGCGGCGCTCGACGAGGTTCCAGAACTTCTCGGTGTCGGGCCTGATGGCGATGGCGTCGTATTCGAGCGCGGTGCAGAGGAGTCCCCACAGCACATGATCCTGGCGGCCGGCCTTGTTGCGGGTCGGCGATTCCGGCGCATCGTGCCAGTGGCGGAGGTAGCCCGCGTCCATGGCATACGCCGTCGGGAATCCGCTTCGCAACATGCGCAGGTTGAGCTCCGTCCACTCTCCCCAGTACATGCGCCGGACATTGAACCCGCCGATGTCCTGGATGAGACGGCGGTAGCCGGCGACGAGCATGCCCTGCACGCTCATGAATCGCAGGCCGTGCGCGTCCACGTGGGGCGTCCCGCGCCGCGGCTTGAACAGCCGGTTGGTCTCCCCGATGAGCGACGGCACGCCGATCAGTCCCACCGGGTGCTGGTGCAACCGTTCCTCCAGCACATCGAGCATGTCGCCGTGGATGGTGATGTCGTCGTCAATGAAGCAGATCAACGGCGACTTGCATAACGCGAGCTGTTGCACCCGGCCGCCGACGATGCTCGGGTTGCGCACGTTGAAGTGCACGCTGAGCGGCAGGCCGCGGCCCATCTTGCGCAGGCGCCGCTCGACCGAATACGGCTCTTCGTCGGTATCCCAGTTGTACACGAGCTGCAGTTCCCACCGTGACCGGCGCATGCCGAGGGCGCGCAGCGACTCGAACAGCCGCTTGAGGTATGACTCGCGCTGCGGAATGGTGAGGATGCAGAGCGTCCAGAGGGGAGATCGGCGTCGCAGCATCATGTCGGGACGGTGGGAAGGATCAGGCTGAGCGCTTCCTTCCAGGCTCGCGCTCCCGATGCCGACAGCAGGTGCACGCCGGTAATATCGCGAAGTTCCGGATGATGACCATTCCGGTTCCTCACAGCGAGCCGGACGCGCGTTGCCTTGAGGAGCGGGACGTCGTTGCCCGCGTTACCGATGCCGACGACGGAGCGAAACGGTGCACCGAGCGCGCGGGCATGGTCGAGCACGGCGCGAACGCCGGTCGCCTTGTCGGGCCCGCTCGTGATCGTGATCCACTGGCCGGATCGCGTCGCCGCGAGACCGGCACTCGTCAGGCAGCCGAGGAACGGCACGACGCCCGGTCCGACCCAGTCGCGGACGCACACGCTATGGCCGCGACGCAGCCAGCGCCCACCATCGGGAAGCAGCCGCTTCTGGTTGACGACACGCACGCCGGCCGCTTCGGCGCATCGGTGAATGCGAGGCACGAGCGTGACCGCCCGGTCGCCGAGCACGACCACTTCACGGCGCGTCGCGGTTGAACCCCGCCAGCGAGCGGGAAAGGCAACGACCGCGCCATTTTCGGCGATCATGGGCGCGGAAATCCCGAGGCGTCGCTGAAGGACGGCGAGCTCGACCAGCGTGCGACTGGATGCCAGCACCAGCTCCACCTGCGAGGCGAAGCCCGCCACCTGTCGAGCGGTGATGGCGAGGCGATCGCTCGCATCGAGCAGGGTTCCGTCGACATCGCTGAACAGCGCAATGCGCGGAAACGGTGCAGCTCTCACAGTCCGAGGGCGCATGGCCCGTAACATGACGGGCCGTGCGCCGTGGGAGAACCCTTGAAAAGGTGCTGCTTGCTGCTTGCACCGGCGCCTTGCGGGGATGTTACACGGCGTCCGACAGGCTCGTGAAGTTGAAGTCACGCACCTTGAGCGGTGGAACCACCACGGCTCCACCGGCTTCCGTGCCGGCGAGACGTACCGGCTGTCCGACTGCCTCGAGATTGTTGAGCATGAACAGCGGCGAGTCATTGAACCGGAAGTTCTTCACCGCCTTGCTCACCTTGCCGTTCTCGACGAGGAAGGTGCCGTCTCTCGTCAGGCCGGTGTAGAGAATCGTGCGGGGATCGACCTCACGCAGGTACCAGAGACGCGTGACCAGGATACCGCGTTCCGTGGACTTGATCATGTCCTCGACGCTCGATGGACCGCCGCTCATGAGGAATGACGTCGGGGCGCCGGTCGGTTCGACGCCTTTCTTCTGCGCCCAGAAGCGCGAGTAGAACAGCGTCTTGAGCACGCCATTCTCGATGAACACCTGCCGGCCTAACGGGAGCCCGCCGCCGTCGAATGGCTGGGCGAGCACCTGGGGGTCGAATGGGTCGGCATAGATCGAGATGCGCTCGTCCATGATTTTCTCCCCGATCTTCGTGCCGCCACCCTGCTTGACGAACGGGCTCCGGCCCTCGTCGGTGGCGCGGGCATCGAGATAGAAGGCGATCAACTGGGCAAGGTCGCCGACGGCCTGTGGCTCGAGGATGACGGTGTAGCGACCCGGTTCGACCGCGACCGGATTGCGCGACAGGCGCGCCTTTTCGATCGCCCGGGTGCTGACCGCCTTGAAGTCTACCTTGTTCGCGTCGTTATGCTCGGCGCCGGCCCAGCCGGACCCGGTGCCGTCGGCGGTGCGGACGGTGAGCGTGAAATTCGAGTTGGTGGAGCGGTGATAGGCAAACATGCCCTTGCTGTTGCCGAGCGCGCTGGCCTGGGCGCCATTGATCAGGAATCCGGCGGCGCGAAGGTCTTTTGCGTCCCGGGCCGGCTCGAGCGCGGTGAGCGCAACGCGTGCGCGGTCTTCGGCGCTCATGTTGGCGACGGACGGGAAAAACGCCTCCACCGGGCGGTACTGCTGGGGGCCGAGCATGGGCATGGCCTCGGGATCGTCAGGCGCCAGCTTGGCAAGGCGTTCCGATTTCTCGACAGCGGACCGTAACGCCGCGTCGGTGACTTCATTGGTCTGGACCACCGCGTGTTTCTTGCCGAACCAGCTCTGCACCGCGACCGCGAAGTCCGACACGGCGCCGGCGGTCGACATCTGGTTGTCGGCGAACCGCACGTTGGTGGTGTGGTTGCCACCGATCTGGACGTCGATGCCATCGGCCTTCGACATGGCGACGACGCGCTGGACCAGCGACTGCGCTTCTTCGCGCGAGAGGATCGAGCTGGCGGCGGCCGGCCGGTCCTGCGTTTCGAGCAACCGGGTGGGCTCGGAGAGGGCCTCGGTGATATTGGAGCGTCTCATCGATCTGACCTCGTTACGCCTTTCGGCCGGTGTTGATGACGTTGACGTTGCGGAAGCGCGCCGGTACGCAGCCGTGACTGACCGCGTTCACCTGGCCGGGCTGGCCCTTGCCGTCGAAGAAGGAACCCCAGACTTCGTAGCCACCGCGTCCGCCAATCATGTCCATCGAATTCCAGAAGTCGGGCGTGCGCATCTGGTAGGCCACGTCCTTGAGCATGCCGGTGATCTTGCCGCCCTTGACCTCGTAGAACAGCTGGCCGCCGAACTGCGCGTTGTAGCGCTGCTGGTCGATCGAGAACGAGCCGTCGCCGATGATGGCGATGCCGCTGTCGGTGGCGGCGATCATGTCGTCCCATGACCGGTTGTCGCTCGACGGCAGCAGCGAAACGTTAGGCATGCGCTGGAACTGGACGCTGCTCCAGCTGTCGGCATACGAGCAGCCGTGCGACCGCGTGGGCAGGTTCTGCTGCTTGTACCACCAGTCGAGCCACACCGCCTGTTCGCGTGTGGTCTGGTAATCGTTGACGACGCCGTTCTTGATGATGAGGAATTCGTCGGGCGCGACGCCTTCGTCGTCGTAGCCAATGGTGGCCAGCGCGCCCGGTTGTGAGCGATCGCCCTGGATGTTCATGAATTCCGGGCCGTACTTGAACTTGCCGAGGAAGTCCGCCGGCGGCGCGACGAAGGATGTCCCGGCGTAGTTGGCTTCGTACCCCATCGCACGATCGAGCTCGGTGGGGTGGGCGATGGATTCGTGGATCGTGAGCCAGAGGTGCGACGGGTGCAGGACGAGGTTGTAGCGTCCGACCTCCACCGGCTTCGCCTTGAGCTTTTCGCTCGCTTCTTCGCCCCAGCGGCGGGAATTGTTCACGATGTCCTGGGCGCGCACCCATTCCCACCCGCGCGCAACGGGCGGCAGCGTGTTGGCGCGATTCTGGAAATCGGAGAAGTCGGGCGACACCGCCGTGAACTGCTGCTGCACCGCGCTCTGGATGACCGTCTGGGCGATGACCGAGCCATCGGTGTTGGCGTAGCTGCGTTCCATCTTCCGGAGGAACAGGGCGCTGAACACGAACTTGACGTTGGCAGCCTTCATGCCCTCGGTATTCGCGCTGATGAGGAGGTCGGCCTTCTCCTCGACGGGAATGGTCCAGGGATCGATTTCATAAGCGCTTTTCCAGCTCACTTCGCCAACGGAGGGAGCTGGCGCGAGCGTGACCGATCGATCCTTCGCGACGGTGTTCGCCTTGGCGATCGCGACCGCTTCGCGGGCCGCGCTGGCGACGCCATCCTTCGTGAGGTCTCGCGACGCGGCGAAGCCCCACGTTCCGTTCACGAGCGCCCGCACACCAATGCCGATCGAGTCGGTGTCGACCACGTTGATGATCTGCTGTTCGCGCGTGACCACGAAGTTCTGCATGTAGCGCCCGATTCGCGCGTCGGCGAACCCGGCGCCGGCCATCTTTGCGGAATTGAGGGCTTCCATCAGAAGATCCTTGATGGCGGCATCCATTGTGGCGCCTTGTGTGCCAGCCAGAGGCGCCAGCGCGTCGGCGGTGCGGAGCGAGCCTCCGAGAGCGATGGCGCCCGCGACGGCGCCGCCCTGTTTGAGGAAATCGCGACGAGTACTCATGGGTTTTACCGGTGAAGCGCCGCTAGCAATGTGGCGGCGACGTTCGGGACACGGGCGTCCTGCCTGGTGACCAGGAGGGGCCGTCAACTACGCTAACGCCGACCGAAGCCGGCCGGGACTCCCCTGAGACGAGACGCGAGGCGTTGAGGTTGAACCGGCAGCCGGGCGACCTGAGGCGGGACAGGGCGAACAAAACTGCGCATTTCGGATCGGACCGGTGTGTCCCTGTTTCGTCGCAATGGACGATGTCATGACACCGCACCACCTTCCACCGCCATGTCAGTAGAAGAATCCACGATGGTGCGGGTCGGACCGGAGCCAGATCCGGCGTCCGCGACGGCAGCGCTGAAGCGTCGCAGCGCCGTTTTGCTGGTAACCGCGTTTTCGGCGGCGATTTTCCTCAACGCGGCGCTGCTGTTCTCGGTGCAGCCGATGTTCACGAAAATGGTACTGCCGCTCCTGGGGGGCAGCCCGGCGGTGTGGAATACCTGCCTGCTGTTCTTTCAGTCGCTGCTGCTGGCCGGGTACCTGTATGCCCATCTGTCTTCGCGCTGGCTGAGCAACCGCAACCAGGCGATCCTCCACGTTGCCATCCTGGCGAGCGCCATTCTGGTGCTCCCGATCCATGTGCCGGCGTCATGGGCGCATCCACCGGGAAGCGCGCTGCCGATCGGCTGGCTGCTCGGTCTCCTGACCGTCTCCCTGGGGCTGCCATTTTTTGCGCTGTCGGCCGGGGCACCGATGATGCAGCGCTGGTTCGCCGGGACGAGTCATGCATCGGCCGCCAATCCGTATTTCCTGTACGCCGCCAGCAACCTGGGAAGCTTCGTGTCGTTGCTGGCGTACCCGTTCCTGATCGAGCCGCGCCTGCGGATCTCCGAACAGTCTGTTATCTGGCTCGAGGTTTACTATGCGCTCCTGGCCCTGATCACCGGTTGTGCGATCATGGCCTGGATATTCCGCCGCCGCGTCACGGAAACCGTGAGCGTAACGACGGTTGTCGAGCCGGCGGCCACCACGGTCGCCGAGCCGGCCGCGGAAGGGGCCGACCCCGATACGCTCGTCGTGGACGGTGAGGGGGTCCGCCTCAGGCGGCGCGGGGCGCTGCGTGGATCGATGCGATTCCTGATCGAGGAGAATCCGTCGATCATCCGTCGCTTCTTCCAGGGCCGCGACGAACCGATCGGGGAGCCGACGATCGTTCCAGACCGGCACTGGCGGCTGCGCTGGGTGCTGCTGTCGTTCGCACCATCGAGCCTGCTCATCGGCGTCACGACCTACCTGAGCACCGACATCGCGTCCGTGCCGTTCCTCTGGGTCATTCCGCTGGCGCTGTACCTGCTGACGTTCGTCCTCGTTTTTGCGAAGCGCCCGTTGTTTCCGCGCTGGTACATCCTGCATGCGCAACTGGTGGTCGGCCTGGCGCTGATGGTGAGCCTCAGCATCGGGTCGGCATCCGGCATCCTGATGCCGGCGGCGCTGCACCTGACGGCGTTCTTCATCACGACGATGATGTGCCACCGCGAGCTGGCCGACAGCCGGCCGCGCGCCGAATACCTGACCGAGTTCTACCTCTGGATGTCGTTAGGCGGCGTGCTGGGCGGCGTGTTCAACGTGCTGCTGGCGCCGGTGCTCTACAATTCGCTCGTCGAGTATCCGTTTGCGCTGGTGGTCGCGTTCGGGCTGCGTCCGGGCGTGTCGCGGAGATTCGGGAGCTGGATCGACCTCCTGCGCGACGTCTCGTTCCCGCTCGCGGTGGGCGCGGCGATCTGGTTCGTGCTCAAGCTGCCCAAGCCGCCGTCGACGTGGTTCACGGGCGCCCACCAGCTCTTCCTGCTGGTCATGGCGAGCATCGTGCTGCTCTTCTGGCGCCGGCCGTTCCGTCTCGCGCTGGGTGCCGGCGCGATCTACACCGCCGCCCACTTCGCCAACCTGTCGGGCAGCAACGTCATGCTGCAGGATCGCAGCTTCTTCGGGATCTACCGCGTGCGCCAGATCGCGGATTACCACGTGCTGCAGAATGGCACGACGACACACGGCGGGCAGAGCCGCGAACTGACGCGGCGCATGGAGCCGCTGACCTACTATTACCAGGGCGGCCCGCTGGGCGACATCTTCGCGAAGACCGCGCAGAAGCCGATCCGGCGCGTTGCGATGGTGGGACTGGGCACCGGCACGATCGCCTGTTACGGACGGCCGGAAGAGCACTGGACGTTCTACGAGATCGACCCGATGGTGGCGGAAATCGCGCGGACGCCGCGGTATTTCAGCTACCTGCGCGATTGTGCGCCACGGACCAACGTGGTGATCGGCGACGCGCGCGTGTCACTCGGGGCGGCGCTCGACGGCGAGTTCGACCTGATCGTGCTCGATGCGTTTACGTCCGACGCCATTCCGGCGCACCTGATCACGCGAGAAGCGATACAGCTGTACCTCCAGAAGCTGGCGCCAGAGGGTGTGGTGGCGATCCACATCTCCAATCGGTACCTCGACCTGAGGCCGGTGATCATCGCGCTGGCGAACGACGCGCAACTGGCCGGAGCGCTGGGCGAGCGCGGTCCTGACACCGAAGGTCGCGGGAGGTTGTATTATGGCAGCCGCTGGATGGTGCTGGCGCGGCAGGCGAGCACGTTGTCGGAGCTGGTGAAGGTGGACGGGTGGTACCCATTGGGGACGTACCCGGAATCGCGTCTCTGGACCGACGATTATACGGATGTTCTCGGGGCCATCAAATGGTAGGATGAGGCCAGAAGGCACAGGCCACAGGGAGATTCAGCATGGCTCGGTCACAGCAAGGTGAATACGACGTCTGCATCGTAGGATCGGGTGCTGGCGGCGGGATGGCGGCACACCGGTTGGCGTCAGGCGGTGCGCGTGTCGTCCTGCTCGAGGCCGGCGGGTGGTGGGACAACACCACGTCGAACAGCGCGATGCTGCGGTGGCCGTACCAGACGCCGAATCGGGGGGCGTCGACACCCGAGCGGCCGTTCGGCGAGTTCGACGCGTGCGTCGGCGGGTGGGAGCTGCCTGGCGAGCCGTTCACGCGAGCGGAGGGAACGCAGTTCTCGTGGTGGCGGGCCCGCATGTTAGGCGGCCGCACCAACCACTGGGGGCGGATCTCGCTCCGGTTCGGGCCGGACGACTTCAGGCGCAAGAGCATCGACGGCCTCGGGGACGACTGGCCCATCTCGTACGACGATCTCGCGCCGTACTACGACCAGCTCGACGAGCTGGTCGGCATCTTCGGGACGAACGAGAACCTGCCTAACCATCCGGGCGGCAGGTTCCAGCCGCCGCCGAAGCCGCGGTGCTACGAGTTGTACGTGAAGCAGGCATCGGACCGGCTGGGGATCACGTGCATTCCAGCGCGGCTGTCGGTCATCACGCAGCGGTTGGGTAACCGGGCGCCTTGCCACTACTGCGGACAGTGCAACCGCGGGTGCATGACGAACTCGAACTTCTCGTCGCCTAACGTGTTGCTGATCCCGGCCCAGCAGACGAACCGGTTGCGGATCATCACGAACGCGATGGCGCGCGAGGTGACGGTCAATGCGCAGGGGCTGGCGACGGGGGTGTCGTACATCGACACGCGGACGGGGCGCGACGAGCAGATCCGGGCGCGCGTGGTCGTGCTGGCGGCCAGTTCGTGCGAGTCGTCGCGCATCATGCTCAACTCGAAGTCGCCACGGTTCCCGCAGGGCATCGGGAACACGAGCGGTGTGGTGGGCAGGTACCTCACCGACACGACCGGCAGCGACGTGTCGGGGTTCATCCCGAAGCTCGTGGACCACGTCCCGCACAACTGCGACGGCGTAGGCGGTGGCCACATATACATGCCGTGGTGGCTCGACAACAGCAAGCTCGACTTCCCGCGCGGGTATCACATCGAGGTCTGGGGCGGGCTGGGCGTGCCATCCTACGGCTTCATGGGCGGCATCGAGCGCTACGAACCCGGCGGCGGGTACGGCGCGCAACTCAAGAACGATTACCGGCGATACTACGGCTCCACGATCGGCTTCTCGGGGCGCGGTGAGCAGATACCTAACGCGGACTGCTACTGCGAGCTGGACCCCGAGGTGAAGGACCGGTTCGGGATTCCCGTGCTGCGCTTTCACTGGAAGTGGTCCGACCACGAGCACAACCAGGTGAAGCACATGCAGGAGACGTTTCGCGCGCTCGTGTCGGAAATGGGCGGCGAGGTATTCTCGGCAATGCCGACGCGCGAGCGCGGTTACGGCATTGCTACCGGCGGCGCCATCATCCACGAACTGGGCACCGTCCGCATGGGCAGCAATGCGTCGACGTCGGCGCTGAACGAATGGTGCCAGGCGTGGGACTGCAGGAACCTGTTCGTCGCCGACGGGGGCCCATTTGTGTCGCAGGCGGACAAGAATCCGACGTGGACGATCATGGCGCTGGCCATGAGGACCTCGGACAGGATTCTGGAACTCAGAAAATCGGGAGCGATCTGACGCTGGGCGTGAGGACGTGAGGACGTGAGGACGTGAGGACGTGAGGACGTGAGACGTGAGGACGTGAGACGTGAGATAGCGAGAGGCTTATGACTGACCGCAGAGATTTCGTCAAATTCATGGCGGCGGCGCCGCTCTCCGCATTCGCGGTGACCGCGTTCGACCTCGAGGAGGCGGCGGCCCTGACGCGCGAGACGCTCGCGAAGCTCGCCGAGCGTGGGCAGCAGTACGCGCCGAAGGTGTTCACGCCGGCAGAGTATCGCACGGTTCGCGTGCTGGTCGATTACGTGATCCCGCGCGACGCGCGTTCGGGGAGCGCCACCGACGCGGCGGTACCAGAGTTCATGGATGTTTTCATGGAAAAACGGGACAGCATGCGGAACTGGATGCGCACGGGCCTGGCGTGGCTCGACGCGGAGTGCAACAAGCGCTTCACGAAGGCATTCGCCGAGTGCGACGACACCCAGCGGCGCGCGGTACTCGATGACATTGCGTGGCCGCGTCGGGCGCGCGCGGAAATGCAGAACGGGGTCAGGTTCTTCAACAATTTCCGGAACTTCACGGCGTCCGGATTCTGGTCGAGCAAGATGGGTGTGGACGACCTGCAGTACATGGGCAACCGGCCGCAGGCGCAGTGGAGCGGGTGCCCAACGCCGGCGCTGGAGAAGCTTGGGGTCAGGTACTGACGCGGTCTTTGAAGGAGAGGAGGGGGTCGGGCGGGAAATCTGAAACCGGGTGAATCGGATGCGTTCGACAGTCATCAATCTTGCGCTCGTCACTACCGCGCTCGTCGCGATGCCACTGCCGGCGCAACGAGTATTCCCGGGCGGACCTGCGTTTCCCGCCGGCGACACGGCCATCGTCATCACGTTAGGCACCGGGACGCCGGTGCCGGTGCCTGACCGATCCGGTCCGGCCACGGCGGTGGTCGTCGGGCTGCGCGTGTTTCTGTTCGACGCCGGTCCGGGCGTGATGCGGCGGGTGGCCGCTGCCGGCTTGCCGATCGACGGCGTCACGGCGGCGTTCATCACGCACCTCCACAGCGACCATACGCTCGGGTTGCCGGACCTCATCCTGACGTCGTGGGTGATGGGGCGGCGCAACCCGATGCGCCTGCACGGGCCGCCAGGGACCCGGCGCATGGTGGAGAACATCATCGAGGCGTGGGCCGAAGACACCGTCGTTCGCGTGACGGGACTGGAGCGCGGGCAGCCCGGCGGTTACCGCGTTGATACTCGAGAAACTACCGGCGGCACGGTGTACGACAGCGCCGGGGTTACCATCACGGCCATCCGGGTGCCGCATGGTGAGTGGGAGTACGCCTTTGCCTACCGTATCGCAACGAACGGCCGGACGATCCTCATTTCAGGAGATACGCGTTACAGCGAAGACCTTGCGAGAGCTGCGGCGAATGTCGACGTCCTGGTTCACGAGGTGTACCCGGAAGCGCGGGTCGCGCCCGAGAACCGGCCAGGCGGCGAACTCTGGCCGCGGTATCTCAGGGAGGTTCACACGTCCGACGCCGAGCTCGGTCGCCTTGCGGCTATCGCGAAGCCCAAGCTGCTGGTGTTGTCGCACGTCATCTTTCTCGGCGCACCGGAAGCCGAGATTGTCGCGGGCATCCGGCGCGGTGGGTTCACTGGCCGTATCGTGGTGGCGCGGGACCTTGGACGGTATTGAGGTCGTGAGGTCGTGAGGTCGTGAGGTCGTGAGGTCGTGAGGTCGTGAGGTCGTGAAATCGTGAGGTCGTGAAATCGTGAGGTCGTGAAATCAATATGCGAAATTGCTGTATTACGGGCGTAGCGTTTCTGGCGATGATCGCGGGCGTGGCGAACGCTCAGACCATCCACCGCCTGCCGGCGACGCCGCAGACCGTTGCCTACGGGTATTACTGGTGGGAGGCCAAGCCGGTCCTGCGTATCGCGTCCGGTGACTTCATCGACGTCGAAACGCTGCTGACCAATACGCCCACACGCCTCGAGTCGGCAGGCGTGGCGCCAGGCGAAATCGAGCAATCGTTGCGCGACATCGTTGCGCAGGTCACCGATCGCGGCCCTGGTGGCCACATCCTTACCGGTCCTGTCTACGTCGAAGGTGCCGATTCCGGCGACGTGCTCGAAGTGAAGGTATTGTCGATCGACCTGAAGATTCCCTACGGCTACAACGGGTGCAGCGGCTTTGCGCGGGATCTCTGCGATCGCAGCCAACGAACGACGCGAATCATCCGGCTCGACGAGCGGCGGATGATCGGCGAGTTCGCCGAAGGCATCGAGGTGCCGCTCAAGCCATTCTTCGGTAGCATGGGTGTCGCTCCGCCGCCGTCACGCGGTCGAGTCAGCAGCAACCCACCTGACATTCACGCCGGAAACCTCGACAACAAGGAACTCGTGGCGGGTACGACGCTCTACATACCTGTCCATGTGAAGGGCGCGCTGTTCGAGGTCGGCGATGGACACGCCGCGCAAGGAGATGGCGAGGTCGACCAGACGGCGATCGAGACCAGTTTGCGGGGACGGCTTCAGCTCACGGTGCGCAAGGACATGAAGCTCGAGTGGCCGCGAGGGGAAACGCCGACGCACTGGATCACGATGGGAATGGACACATCGCTCACGCGAGCCACGCGCATTGCCATCGATGAGATGGTGAACTTCATCGTGGAAAAGAAGCAGCTCACGAAAACAGTGGCGTACCAGCTCGCGAGCGTCGCCGCCGACCTGCGTATCACACAACTGGTCGACGGCAATGTCGGTGTTCACATGATGATCGCGAAGAGCCTGATCGGCCGCTGAGGCGGCGTACTACTTCTTCAACAGCAGCTCGGCGGCCTTCATGTGCGCCACGAACAGGGGCGCGACTTTCTGCACGAATGCCTTCAGCTCGGCATTCCTGATGGCGGGGAGAAGCGTCGTCGTCACGGCGTCGACCACGGCCTTGTGATACGCCACTTCGTGCTCGAGAAAGGCCTTGTCGAACGCGCCGCCGCTGAGGCCCTGCAGCTTCTTCATGGCGGCTTCGTGCGCGACCTTGAGCGGGAAGTCCGCCGGTACCGGCGTTGGTGTCACCTTCAGTTTCGCGGCCAGGTCCCGACCCTGCTGCTGGAGGTTTCCGTGATCGCGCGCGAGCATGGCACCGTGTTCCTTCACGTCCTGTCGCATGGCCTTGGTAGCCGCGAGCGAACCAGTCGCGACGTCCCACGTGTTGGCGATATCGAAGATGCCAACGATTGCGGCGTCATCGAGATCAGAAGCGGCTTTGGGGCCCTGAGCGAATGCAATGCCGGGGATGAGGGCCGCCAGAACGAGTGACGAGCTGATAAAACGCATGGTGTTCCTCTTGGATGGAAGGGATCAAGTGTTGCGAAGGCACAATGGTGGTCCGGGCGCCAATAAGTCAATCATTTGTTTGACTTATAGCTGGACCCTATATTTCGGGACATGTCGCCAGCCACGTCTGCACTGCCGCCGGCACGACACGCCGTATTGGACCTGATCCGCCGCGGCGCTCGCACGGTCAATACGCTCGCGGAAGCGCTCCGGATCTCTGACAACGCGGTGCGCGTGCACCTGGTCGCGCTCGAACGCGACGGGCTGATCGTACGCAGCGGGCTGGTGCGTTCGGGTGCCGCGTGTCAGCCGGCAGCAGAGTACGAATTGACGGTCGCAGGCGAGCTGGCGTTATCGTCCGCGTACCCGGCGGCGATGGTGGCGCTGGCCGGCGCCATAGGCGAAAAGCTCGACCCACGCGCTCGCCGAGCACTGTTTTTCGACGCGGGGAAGCGGCTTGCTGCGACGATGGTCGAGCGGGAGGGCGGATCGCTCGCCGCGCGAGCGGCGGCGTGCGCGGCGATGATCGAGTCGCTTGGCGGCGGTGCAACGATCACTCCCGGCCGGGGACATGTCCTGCTCGAGGGAACCGGTTGTCCGCTGGCCGCGGCGGTCCGGAAGGAACCGGCGACATGCGCGCTGGTGGAAGGGCTTCTCGAACGACATGCCGGTGTGAACGCGGACCAGATCTGCAATCATGGCGAGCGGCCGTCGTGTCGGTTCCGGCTCACAGCCTGACCGCGACGATGCGCTACATGGTCATCGAGGATTTCAAGCCGGGGAAAGTCGGCGAGATCTACCAGCGCCTTCGCGACAGCGGTCGGCACATGCCGCCTGGGCTGGTCTATGTCGGCAGCTGGATCAACGACGACATGTCGCGTTGCTACCAGGTGATGGAGTGCAACGATCGGGCGTTGATCGATGAATGGATTTCGCACTGGACCGACCTGATGGAATTTCAGGTGGTGCCGGTCATCAGTTCGGCTGAGGCTATGGAACGAGCATAACATGCCTTCGGTGCGGTTCATGGTCTTCGCTTCCCTCTTGCCGCTGACGATCGCGTGCGGCACTCGACGACCGCCTGACTACGAAGTTCAATCGATCAGTTTCGGGCGCTTCGCCTTCGTTGCCGATCTTCCTGGCGGGCAGCGGCTGACGGGCACCATCGACGTCGCGCCGGACACAGTCGTTGCTCGCACCGCAGCGGGGGAGTGCCGCGTGTCGCCCTCGCAACCCGGACGCGAAGTGCTGGTTTATGAATGCCAGTTACCCGGCACCACCGGCATAAACCTCCAGATCGATCGGCGGAATCCTTCGCGGAAGTCCAGGTGGTCGCTTCTCACCCAGGTGACGAAGAAGCGCGATATCTGTACTGAATACCGGACGTGGGAAAACGGTACGCGGACGTGCGCCCGCAGCATGCCCGAGGAGTACCTCGAAAAGGTCCGTGTCGAGGGCTCGCTGGTGGTGACGCCACCATGAAACCGCCGCATCATGGCCGGTCGCGATCCGGTCCCATTCAGGTTCGCCGGATTCCCTGACTGCATTGCCGAATGCAGAATGCCGGATGCAGGTTGGTGGTATCGCTGAATCCACTTACTGCACTCGGTCATCCAATACATGTCATCACGGCGCCTGGGCGTTGCATTCATCGGCAGCGGGTTCAATACACGTTTTCACCTGCAGGCCTGGCGCGGCGTTCGTGACGCCGATGTCGTTGGTATCTGGAGCCCGAATGCGGCGAACGCAAAATCGGCGGCTGACCTGGCGCGCAAGCTCGACATAGGCCAGGCGAAGCCGTATCGCTCGATCGGCGAGATGGTGGCGGACAAGAAGGTCGACGCGATCTGGTTGTGTGGTCCGAACCATGCGCGGATCGAGAACGTCGAGGAGATTGTCGACACCGTCCATCGCGGGCGCGGAGAACTCCTGGGCGTCGCTTGCGAAAAGCCGTTGGCGCGGAATGTTGCCGAAGCGGAACGGGTCGACGTTCTGGCGAGCAGCATCGGCGTGAAGACCGGTTACCTCGAGAACCAGCTTTTTGCCCCGCACGTCGAGGCGGGCAAGGCACTCCTGTGGGCGCGGGGCGCGGCGACTACCGGGCGTCCTTACCTGGCGCGTGCCGCCGAGGAACATGCTGGTCCCCACATGCCGTGGTTCTGGCAGGGGGCGCTGCAGGGAGGGGGCGTGCTGAACGACATGATGTGCCACTCGGCGCTCGTCGTCAGGCACCTGCTGACGAAGCCGGGCGAATCGCTGAGCACCGTCAAGCCGGTGCGCGTGACGGGGCACATCGCGTCGCTCAAGTGGACGCGCCCTCGTTACGTGAAGCAGCTACGGCAGCAGATGAGCCGGGCGGTGGACTACGAGCGGGCGCCGGCGGAGGACTTTGCCAGCGTGACGATCGAGTTCAAGACCAGTGACGGGCACAAGGTGATCGGCGAGGCGACGACCTCGTGGAGTTTCGTCGGCGCCGGATTACGCCTCTCGGCAGAGCTGCTGGGTCCCGAGTACTCCCTGAAGTGGAACTCGCTCGACAGCGGGTTGCAGCTCTTCTTCAGCCGCGCGGTGAAGGGGAGAGCCGGGGAGGACCTGGTGGAGAAGCAGAACGCGGAAGTCGGCGTGATGCCGGTGGTTCCCGAGGAGTGGCTCGCGTACGGCTACACCAACGAAGACCGTCACTACGTGCGCGCGTTCCTGGGGAAGGAAGCACCGCGGCTGACCTTTGCCGATGGCGTCGATGTCGTCAGGCTGCTGATGACCGCGTACAAGAGTGCCGAGCAGGGAAAAACTCTCCGGTATCAGCCGTCCACGTTGACGCGCTTTGTGCCGAAGGTGGCGAAGGGGACGTGGAAACCGTGATGGCAGCACCCGATCGTCAGCCTTCGCGGCACCTGGTTCCTCTCAGGTCTCACGTCCCTTTCAGACCACGGCACTCGTTTCCCGGCGACCCCCCGGCTTGAACAGGAGAAGGAAGAGGACGAACACCGCCAGCGCGCCTAACGCGGGAACGCGCCAGACGCTGGCCCAGTCGTGGCGGACACACTCCCCGGCGGCGGCCGCGACGTCGGTGCAGGCGGTGTTGACGTACCGGCCCACGACCGAGCCCGAGACATACGCGCCGATGAAATAACCCACGCCGTTCGTGACGAAGTTGATGAACCCCTGTGCCGCGGCGCGGATCTTCGGCCCGGCCGTTTCGTCGGTGTAGATCTGGCCCGCGACGAAGAAGAAGTCATAACAGATGCCGTGCAGCAAAATGCCCGCATAGATGAGCCACATGCCGGAGCCGGCATCGCCCGCGCCGAAGGCGAAGTAGCGCAGCGACCAGGCGAGCATGCCGGCGAGCATGATCATCTTGATGCCGAATCGCTTCAACGCAAACGGCAACACCAGCATGAACCCGATTTCCGACCACTGGCCGAAGGTCTGGATGAACGCCGGATCGGGGACCCGGATCTCGTTCAGGAAGGGGTTCGCGAAGGCGTAGTAGAACTGCAGCGGGATGCAGAGCAGGAACGAGCCCACGACGAATCGCCGGAAATCGGTCCGACGCATGAGCTGCAACGCATCGAGGCCGAGTGCATCCCGGACACTGAAGGGCGCGCCGGCGGCCCGTGGTGGCGTGTGAGGAAGCGTCAGGGCAAAGACACCCATCGCCGCTGACGCAATCGCCGCCACGCGCATCGGCGTGGCCAGTGCTTCGGCGTGGAGCGCCTTGCTGATGATGACGCCCGCCACGATCCACCCGATGGTGCCTAACACGCGGATGAGTGGAAAGTCGCGGGCGGGATCCTTGACGTGGTGGAACGAGATGGAGTTCGTCAGGCTCAGCGTCGGCATGTAGCACAACGCATAGAGAATCAGCACCGGATAGAAGGTGCCGAACGTGGACTGCGTCGAGACCAGCCACATGATCGCCGCGCCGGCCAGGTGCAGGATTGCCAGCAGCTTTTCCGTGGCAAAGAATCGATCGGCAACGATGCCGATGAAAAACGGAGAGACGAGCGCGGCTATGGCGGTGGCGCCGTAGGCGAGCCCGACCTGGGCATCAGTGAACCGCAGCGTCTGGCCGAGGTACGTCCCCATGGTGACGAACCAGGCGCCCCAGATGAAGTACTGGAGGAACATCATTACCGAGAGGCGGGCCTTTACACT
>CBIHMX010000011.1:0-17070 GCA_966211115.1 uncultured Gemmatimonadaceae bacterium
GGGTCGCGCGGTCGCGGTAGAGCCGCTCCGGCATCGAGTCGACCATCTGCAGCAGCACCTTTCGCTGGTGCTCGAGCATCTTGAGCTGCACTTCGCGCGGCGTGCCGTTCGCCTGCGCACCAGCCGCGACGGCAAGATGCAATCCGGCGAGAACCAGCAGTGGCTTGATCATGGGAATCGAGGGGTAGGGGTTCAGCTGAAACGACCGGATGATTCTAGCCGCCAGCGCGTGAAACCCGGATGGCTCTGGTGCGAGTCGTCGTCGGGGGACGACGACCGGCGTGGAGAACCAGATGAGTGCACGGGGTACTGAGTAGCCATGATTCGGAAACTCGCGTCGGGACAGTATCGACTGTATTCCAGGAAGAAGAACCCCAGGACCGGGAAGCGGCGGAATCTTGGCACGTTTGCCACCCGCTCCGCCGCCGAAAAGCATGAGCGCGCCGTTCAGTTCTTCAAGCGAAGAGGCTGACAGAAAATCGGGGTCAGACCCCGATCACTGCCCTCGACCTTTCAGGTCGCGGAGCTGACGGGCCAGCAAATGGAGTTCTACTTCCTTTTCCTTGAGCTCGACCTGGGCGCGAAGCAGGTCCAGTTCCGTGGCTGCCCCGACCGCGTGCTGCTTCTGGACTGCTCCCAGCCGCTGGCGGAGGAGGTTCACGCTTTCCTGCGCCACCATCGCGTCATGTCGAAGTCGCGCCTGCTAGAACATCCGGTTCAATTCGTCGCCCGACGTGCCGCGGTCGATGAATTCCTTCCGCAATTTGCGCCGCTCGGCCAGCGTGCCTAACGCGGCCCGGGCCCGGGTGACCTCCAGCATGGATTCGAGCAGGGCCGACTGGTCGACCGCCCCGGCGCGGACCTGTCGCTCTACCTCTCCCGCCCCCTGCTCGGCGCTCGTCAGGCGCTGCTGCGCCACGAAGAGATCCAGTTGCAAACGTTCGGTGACGAAGTCGCGCGTCCCCACGAGAGGTGCATTCAGGTCATCGCGGGGTGGCAGCGCCGACGCCTTGATTTCGTCCACGTTGAGCTTTGCGCGCGCCGCGATCGCTTCCACCTTCCGCAACTCGGCCTCGGCCTGGGCTACCTTGTCCAACCCGGCCGCGCCGACCTTGTGCTTCGACGCCGCCTCGGCGGCCAGTGAGCGAGCGAGTTCGAGCCGTAACGCGGCCACGTACAATTCCGAGTTTGCGGTCTCGAGCAGCGAATCGCGCTGGGCACCCTGGCGAATCTGGGCAGAGGCCAATCCGGCGGTGGTGCCGGCGGCCAACGTGCCGAGCAGAATCGCGGTGACGCGCAGCCGCGCGAATGATCGGTGACTCCGGAATTCGCGCGTGATTTCACCCTCGAGGTAATCACGAAATTCGCGCGTCGGCTGGTGCATGGCTTCAGTAGTCATAGGACTCACCTCGAGATGCGGGATCGGATTCGATCTCGCGACGGAGTTTCTGCCTGGCCCGCCGCAGGCGCCCTTCGACGCTGCGCTCGCTGACACCAAGGCTGCCGGCGATCTCCGCGACGGGTCGCCGGTCGAAATGGAAGGCGCGTAGCAACCGCTCCTGCAACACCGGAAGTCGTGCCAATGCTTTCATAAGGATCGAATCGCGTTGATCGAGCTCATTGTCGCCGGATGGCGCGGAAAGAGAATTGCCGGCTTCATCCTCGAGGCGCTGCGGCTCCGGCCGCCTTCGATGGTTCGAGAGCAATCGCGCCGACACGGTGCAGAGCCAGGCAAGCGGACGCTCGGGCACACCATCTGTGCGCCACGCCTTTACCGCGCGCAGCCATGCTTCCTGCGTGATGTCCTCTGCCAGGTCACGATCGCCGTCGCATCGCCGGGAGACGAAACCGAACAGGTCGTCCACCGTTTCGCGGTAGATCCTTCGTATGTCGTCTTCGGTGGGTCGCGGCATTTCAACCTCCCGGCATAACCAATAAGACACAGCGGTGCTCGAAAACCCACGGACGGACCGGGAATGGACCCGGGACGCACCGGGTCTGACCCGCTGGTGGAGTTGCTGGACGAGTAACCCACGGATTTGCCCAGCCGACCTTGCGGCAGCCGTCGAGTACTTTGTAATATGAAGTACTTCAAGAAACTTCGGCCGGCAGGCTGGCTAGAAGGCTCAGGCCGGGAAAACCAGCGATGGCAAAACCGCGGTGAACGACTTCGTACGTGGCGATTCGATTGTGAGGCGGATCTGGGGCGATGTGGACACGGTGCTGCTCGTGTTCGCCGGATGCGCCGCCGAGTTCGCGCTCAATCGTGCCGTCGACTGGTTGTTCTTTACGGGAAAATTGCCAAGGGACCCCATTGGCCGCCTGGTCGCCACGGCGAGCTACGCTCAGGAGATCGTTTTCGCGGACGAACAGACAGCGGCTCGCGCGTTCGAGCGGATCCGCACCATCCACGGTGCTGTCGAGCGACAACGTGGCCAGGCCATTCCCGACTGGGCTCACCGCGACGTGCTGTACATGCTCATCGATTACTCCGAACGAGCGCATGAGCTGATGGTCCGCCCACTGACTCCGGCGGAGCACCGCGATCTGTACGATGTGTTCTTCCGTGTGGGCACCGGCTTGCAGATCCCGGGACTCCCACCGTCTTACGATGAGTGGAGAGCCGACCGTGAGCTTCACATGCATCGCGACCTGACGAACGGCGTTGCCACGAAAGCATTGTATGCCAGATACCGGGATCACCTCGGCACATTGCGGTATGACATGCTTCTCCAGATCCAGGGCATTCTGGTTCCGGACCACGTGCGAGACCTTCTCGGGCTGAAAGTCGCTGAGTGGCTGCGTCCGTTGATGCGGCTATATCCGCTGCTGGTGCGGGCCGGCCTGCGTCCTGCCCTGGAGCAGCTGTTCATGCCAACACGCTATCTGCCAGCGCTGCGCAGTCTCCAGCAAACTTCGGCGATGCCCCGACCGCGACCCGCGACCACGCGGCACCAACGAGCGTTGTCGGGCCGGAGATCATGACATGAGGCGGAGAGTCGGAGCGATGCTCATGCTCTACGTCTCTGCCGCGAGTGGCTGCGAGTCGGATGCGTACGACGTGACATCGGACATGAACTACGACACGACCATCGGATACGATGGAACCTTCGACATGTACGAGCCGAAGGGTGACAGCACGCGCACGAACCGCCCAGCGATCATCGCCATCCACGGTGGATACTGGCGAGAGGGCGACAAGGCGTGGGGAGGGAACATCGCCGAGGATCTCAGTCCACGCGGCTACGTGGTGTTCTCGATCAACTACCGGCTCTCCAGCCGGCCGGGTGGGACCTGGCCGGCGCAGATCGAGGACGTCCAGAACGCGCTCAAATACATCCGTGCGAATGCCGCCCGATTCCGGATCGATCCGGGCCGCATCGCGTCGTTAGGCATGTCGGCCGGTGGTCACCTGGCGACAATGGTAGCGCTCCGCGATGACTCAACGGGCCCGGACGGCCGAGTGAAGGTGGCGATCAATCTCGATGGCGAACATGACATGACCATGCCGCCAGATCAGGTCATGGACAACTTCGACAACATTCTCGAGTGGGTAATCGGTCATCCCGCGCCATGGTCGGACGCGGAGTTGCGAGACATTTCAACGGTCACGTTTGCGCGGCCCGATGTCTCGTTGCTCACCGTACATGGGGCAGGCGACGACAACGTGTACGTCAGGCAGGGAGAACGGATCACCGCGGCGCTGCAGGCAGCGGGTGCGGAAACCGAGTTCGTTCGGCTCGAGGGCAGGGAAGGCAACTGCCACAGCGACTGCTGGCGCGTCCCTCGCGCGAAGACGGCAATCCATCGCTTCCTCGACCGCGAGCTGAATCACGACGCAAACCGTTTCCAGGAGACAACCAGGCAGCAGGGACGCCGGTAGACGTAGCTGGCCGATGTGCCACCGTGGCGCTAACGTGAGAGGTTCGCGCTACTCGCGTACCGTTCACCTGTCTGCCGATGCCCACACGACGCGACGTCATCGCCGCCCTCCTTTCCACCGCCGCCCTGCCATTGCTCTCGGCCTGTTCCCGTGACGGCGACCCCGCCGAAGCCAGCGACGACGACAAGGCGGCACTCGCGCTGCTCGACGACGTCGCCAACAACCTGCTGGCCGTCTTTCCCGAGAGCGCGACCTCGTTAGGTGTCGACACCGGTGGCCGGGCGGGGTTGCGGTCGCAACTGACCGACCGGTCGGAGGCGGGGAAACGACACATCGCTGACGTTGTGCGAGCCGACCTGGCGCGCGTGAACGCCCTGGATGCTTCCCGGGTGTCGCACCAGACCCGGACGAGCCTCGAGGTGGTGAAGAGCGCCTATGCGACTGCGCTCGAGGGATTCGCGCTTCCGTATGGCGATATCACCGTCGGCAGTTGGCGCAACACACCGTACGTCGTGATCCAGAATGTGGGTGCATATCTCGACATTCCGCGTTTCCTGGACACCGACCACCGCATCGAGAACGCGAACGATGCCGAGGCGTACCTGGCGAGGCTGCAGTCGTATGCGAAACAGCTCGACGGGGAACTCGGCCGCATTCAGGCGGCGCGTGAGGCGGGACTCGTACCACCGTCGTTCCTGCTGGACAAGGCCATGAGCCAACTGCGCCTCTCCATGGAAGGGACGCGAAACGGCGGCTCGGTGGTGGACTCGATCGAACGTCGCACGAAGGAGAAGAACATTTCGGGTGACTGGGCGAGCCGCGCCAGGTCGATCGCATCGCAGGACATCGCGCCGGCGCTCGAGCGGCAACTCCGGGAACTCGATGCTCAGCGCAAGGTCGCGAGTGACGAGCCAGGCATTTCGGCGCGACCGCGCGGCGATGAGTTCTATGCATGGGCCCTGAAGGCGTCGACCACCACGACCATGACGCCTGACGAGATCCACGAGCTGGGCTTGAGCGAACTGAATGACTTGCACGCGCAGATGGACACGATCCTCAAGGAGGTCGGGTATTCGCGCGGTTCGGTCGGCGAGCGCATGAACGAGCTGGCGAAGGACCCGCGGTACCAGTTCTCCGAGGGTGACAAGGGTCGTCAGGAGATCCTGGCGATGATCGACGAGCGCCTGACGTGGATCAAGGCACAGATGCCGCGCGCGTTCAACACGCTCGTAAACCCGAACATGGAAGTGAAGCGCCTCCCACCCGAGGAAGAGCCCGGCGCTCCGGCGGCGTACGGTGGCGCGGGATCGATCGACGGCACCATCCCGGGACGGTACTGGATCAACCTCCGGACGACGGACCTTCACAGCAAGTACAGCCTGCCGGACCTGACCTTCCACGAGTCGATCCCGGGTCACATCTGGGAAGGTGAGTACTCCCGGTCGATGCCGCTCATCCGCACGATGCTGGCGTTCAACGCGTTCTCCGAGGGCTGGGCGCTATACGCCGAGCAACTGGCGGACGAGTTAGGGGCGTATGAAACGGATCGTGTGGGGCGGCTGGGCTACCTGCAGTCGCTGGCGTTTCGCGCCTGCCGCCTGGTGGTGGATACCGGGTTGCATGCAAATCGCTGGTCGCGCGACCAGGGGGTGCAGTTCTTCGTGGAGCGGAACGGGTCGAACCCACTCGAGGTGGCGAGCGAGGTGGACCGGTACTGTTCGTGGCCGGGGCAGGCCTGCGGCTACAAGGTGGGTCACACCGAGATCAACCGGCAACGCCAGAGGGCGCAGCAGGCGTTAGGCTCGCGCTACGACCTCAAGGCGTTCAATGATACCGTGGTGCTCGGGGGGAACGTGCCGCTGGATGTCCTGGCCCTGAACGTGGACCAGTATATCGGCGCCTGATCTACGCTTTTCCTGCCGATTCAATCATGACACAACGTGGCGCGTTACTGGATATAGCGCGCCACTGCCATCGCCGCCGTGGCAAGCAGGAGCAGCACCATCACGATCTGGTTCGCCGTTGCCATGCGACCCTGCAACCGCTGTAACTCGGCGCCTTCTTCCGGTGTCGGTGGTCCACCACGAGCCGCGGCCGCTGACCCAAGCGCCGCGAGTCGCTTCGACGTGGGCATGTTGACCGCCATGCCGACGAGGAATGCCAGAATCGCCAGCGCTCCGCCGATGCTGAACGTCATTCCCGTTCCGGATTGCATCCACACTCCCGGTTGCATCGCCGAATCGATCAGGAGGAGCCAGATCCCTGCGCCCATGGTGGCGAGTCCGGCAGCCATCATGTAGATGGGCATCTTGCGGACCTTGATCAGCTGGTTCATGACAGGTCCGGCTGCCGGTCCGGCAGCCTTCAGCGCCGGCGTGAGCAGCATCGACGCGAACACAACCGAGCCAACCCAGAACACGCCGCCAAGAATGTGGACGATCCGCAGAACGATGACCATCGATGTCTCCTGGTGAGTGCGGACAGATCAAAAGCACGGACAAGCATAGCACTTCCCGCAAGGGCGTCCCGGCAGATACTTCACACATGCTTCCAGACAACCTCGAACCGGTCGAACTACGCGTCATCGGCTCCCTTATCGAGAAGGAACTCTCGACGCCGGACAACTATCCGCTCTCGCTGAACGCTCTTACCAGCGCGTGCAACCAGTCGTCGAATCGCGACCCGGTGATGGCACTGGACGAACAGGCTGTCTTGCAGGCGATCGATTCATTGCGGCGACGGAGCTTGGTGCGATCGATCCAGGGTATCGGCTCCAGAGTGCCGAAATATCAGCACCTGCTGGCCGAGGCTGGCGAATACTCGCGAGCGGAACTCGCGTTGCTGAGCGCGCTGGCCTTGCGTGGGCCGCAAACGCAAGCCGAGTTGAGGACGCGCGCGGCGCGGCTCATGCCTGGCGACGACGCCAGCGGGCTGGACGCTGCGCTCGATGCGCTCGTTATGCGGGAGCCGCAGCCGGTGGTCGTGAGGCTGGCACGACGGCCAGGCCAGAAGGAAACACGATACGCGCACCTGCTCGCTGGGGATCCCGAGGGAAGCGAGTTGTTGCCTTCGAAGCACGCGCCCGAAGCAGATCGGGTTGCTGCGCTCGAGGAGATCGTAAAGAAATTGCGAGACGACGTCGATGAACTGCGAAGGCAAGTCGCGGAGTTGCGATCTGCGTAACTGCAGGCGGATCGACGCCGCGGAACTGCGGATCGACGCCGCGGAACTGCGGATTGACGCAGCAGGTCAACGACTTGAGAAGCGAGTCGCCGCGAATATTGCGAATCGACGCGGATACTCTTTCCGTTTTTGACCACATCCCGATTCCCGATTCCCGATTCCCGATTCCTGGCTACCTGAACGAGACGAAAGTACAAGTCTGCATCACTCCCCGGTGCAATTGTAGTTGGGGGACCGTGCACCTACGTTCGCCCTCTCTTCAGCGGGAGTGCAAATGCAGCGCAATGCCAGCGAAGCCATCAACAGTTACGTCACGGATATGCTCGCGCTCGAGCAGCATATCAACAAGGCAGTCAGCGGACAGATCGAAGACCTCGATGAGGATTATCCCGAGGTCGTGCGTCACCTCAGGACCGTCGCGAGCGAGACCGAAAGGCACATCGACAGCCTCAAAATGCTCGTCGAGCGCCGCGCCGAAGGCGGACAGGCACTGGCCGATGTGGTCAAGCGGACCGGCTCGGCTATCCTTGGTGCCGGAGCCGCGGCAATCGATTTCGTCCGCAATGAGAAGCTCCCGAAAAACCTGCGTGACGACTACACCGCGACCAGCCTGGCAGCCATCGGCTACGTCATGCTGTACACGACCGCCACTTCGTTAGGCGACCGTGAAGTGGCGGACCTGGCGCAGCGGCATCTCAGGGACCATGCACGCAACGTGATGCTGCTGCACAACGTCATCCCGGGAGCAGTCATCACGTTCCTCCAGAATGACGAGTTGCCGGCGCGGTCCGATGCGCTGCCGGAGATCTCACGGAATCTCGAGTCGGTCTGGTCCGACCAGGCACGCAACGTCCCTGAATCTTTGGAACTCGGCACTGGCCTGGGGGCTCAGCGGGCCGATCGTCCCATCAGCGACGTTCGCGAGCGGCTCTAGGCGAACCGTAGACGCGCCACGAGAACGGGTGAAGGATGATGACAGTCATTCACCCGGTCTCGCCCGTCACGTTGCTTCCCCCGACGTGATGTAAAGTTCGATTCCGTCGAGGACCCGCTGTAATCCGAAGTCGAACGATTCCTCGAGTGTTCGCGGACGGGCTTCAGGCGGCGCGCTGATCAGCGCGGCGAATTTGGGGAACCGCGGATCGCCAATTGCACGTCCGAGGTCTGCGCCCACCGCCGCGGCCCATTCCCGCTCCGAGATACCGCGAGCCCGCGCCCGGGCCAGCGAAATCGCGGTGTCGGATGCACCGCGAGTGTAGCCGTCGAGAATGCTGAGCACCTGCCCCTTGTCGGCTTCACTCAGCGTTGTGGCGGACAGCGAATCGACCACCGCCTCGAGCCAGGCGAGCCAATTCGGACCGTGCGGCGCGGCGACGAACGGCAATTCCGCCAGCCAGGGGCGCGAGCAGAGCATGGCGCGCTTGGCATGCGCCCATGCGGTCAACTCGGCGCGCCAATCTCCGCGCGGTTCCTGCGGAGCGGGCGGTAATCCCATGCCCGCGTCGACGATGGCGTCGTACAAAGCTTCCTTACTGGGGAAGTATCGGTAGACCGCCATCGTCGTGAAGCCGAGCCGTGCGGACACTGCCTGCATGGTCAACGCGGCAAGTCCCTCTTCGTCCGCGATGTCGATCGCCGCCTGTACCACTTCGTCGGGTGTGAGCGATGGTTTCGGGCCACGCGTCGGTCGCGACCGGTCCTCCCACAGGAGCTCGCTCCGGCGCCGCAGGTCCGGATCGATCCGGAACGATGCCTGCATGACGTCGTCGTGCGTAATCGCCCCCTGGCTGGACTGCGCTGCCGCTGGTGCCCTGTCCCGGCGCCCTCGGGGAGCCGCCTTCACCTTTTTCCGTGCCGCCATAACGCCCCGCGGGAAGCTGTTGACAAAGGAGAAACTGTGTATATCATATACTCACACTGTGTACATCGTACACTAATACAACGGCGCCGCATTGGAAAGGCTCCAGGGCGCGCCAGACCATCAACTCAAAAGGCAATCGACCATGTCGAGCTCATCCCTGATCCATCGGACTGCCAACACTCTCCTTGGAACCGTTGGCGCCATGCTGGTATCGATCCACGCTGCGGCGGCACAGGCTCCGCAGGGCTCGTCGTGGGAAGTCCGCGTTCCCACGGGTTCGTTCGTGCCAACCGGCGACCAGCGCGACGTCCTGAAGAGCGGTTCGACGACGGCGCTCCAGGTATCGCGTGTTCTCAATCCCGCGTTCGCGATCACCGGCACGGTGAGCTGGGCTCGCAGCCGGGTCATCAACTCCGCCGACGCGCCGAAGCTCGACGCGTTCACTTCTGACCTCGGCGTCGAGTACCGTCCGGCGCGATGGTTCGCAGGAAGCCCGGTCACCCTGGATGCCTTCGCGGGCGCCGGCGCGGGCATGAGAAGCTACAACTATAGAAAGCTGGACATCGCGGCGACACACAACCTGGCCGGCTACGGAGCCGTTGGCGGTGAACTCGGTATGGGCCGTTTTGGCCTGCGCGTCGAAGTTCGCGATTACGTCGCCGGGTTCCGGTCGCTCACCGGCGCCGGTGCGGCAGGTACTCGCAACGATGTCGTCGTCACCGCGGCGCTGCGCTTCAACCGCAGCCGAAATCCGCAGAACTGACCTTCGGAGATGATGACGATGAAGACCACGAAGTCGGACTGGGTGATCCCCGTCTCGCTCATCATGCTCAGTCTGGTGCCGGCGCTGGCCGGCACCGCGCGGGTGGCCCAACTCGCCGGCGGAGCGGATGTCACGCCGGAGAATGCAAGATTCTTTGCGATGCCGCTTCCCGTGCTGATTCACATTCCGACGGCCATCCTGTACAGCATCCTCGGCGCATTTCAGTTCTCACCCGGATTCCGGCGCCGCAACCGCCGATGGCATCGCCTCGCGGGACGCATCCTTCTCCCCAGCGGACTCCTCGTCGCGCTTTCAGGGCTGTGGATGGCTCACTTCTACCCCTGGCCGCAGGGCGACGGACAGCTTTTGTACATCGAACGGCTGGTGTTCGGTTCGGCGATGGTCCTGTCCATCGTCATGGGCATCGACGCGATTCGCCGTAGAAACTTCGCGTTGCACGGCGACTGGATGACGCGTGCGTACGCGATTGGACTGGGTGCGGGCACACAGGTACTGACGCACCTGCCCTGGTTCATCCTTTCGGACGCCAGGCCGGGGGAGCTGGCACGCGCGGTGATGATGGGCGCCGGCTGGGGAATCAATGTTCTCGTGGCCGAGTGGAGCATTCGTTACCGTAAGCGTCGCCCGCGGACCGAGTTTTCGCGGAAAATGCGAATCAACGCGGAGATGTTTCGGGGGAATCCGTCAACAACGAGTTGAAGATCACGCGGATCCTGAACTTCGGTGAAACACGGGTAGGTCAACTGACTGAACAGCGAGTCACCGCTGATCCTGAACTTCGATGAAACACGGATAGGTCAACTGACTGAACAGCGAGTCACCGCTGATCAGGCGGATGTACGCGAATCATTCGCGAGAATCCGCCAAATTCGCGCCGACTCGCCGTTCCGTCTGTTGACCTGCCCGCGCTAATCAGGGACGGTCAGCGAACCCCAGACGCCGAACATTTGAGTTGAAAATCACGCGGATCCTGAACTTCGGTGAAACACCGGTAGGTCAACTGACTGAACAGCGAGTCACCGCTGATCAGGCGGATGTACGCGAATCATTCGCGAGAATCCGCCAAATTCGCGCCGACTCGCCGTTCCGTCTGTTGACCTACCCGCGCAAATCCGGAAAAGAATCCCAGGCCACCGACAACGAATCGGATCCCGAGCTTCGCCAAACCTCGTTGTTAACGTCGACACCCGCCCGGTGACTGGCTACGTTAGCCGGAATGACCCGCCACTCAGCCAGCGCCGACATGACCAGAACACTGATCTTCGCCTTCGCCTTCCTTGCGAGCGCGATTCCAGCCGCCGCACAAAACGTAACGACGAGTTACGACAGCCTCATCAAGCCCGTGAAGTGGCGTTCCATCGGCCCGTTTCGTGGAGGGCGGTCCGTTGCCGCAAGCGGAGTAGTTGGTAATGACAAGACCTACTACATGGGTACCGTGGGCGGCGGCGTGTGGAAGACGGACAACATGGGCATCGGTTGGCGGAACGTCTCCGACGGGTTTTTCACGACTGGAACGATCGGCGCCATCGCGGTGGCCGAAAGTGACCCTAACGTGGTGTACGTGGGCACGGGCGAGCATGCGATTCGTGGGGTGATGACGCATTCCGGCGATGGGATCTACCGATCGACCGATGCGGGGAAGACCTGGAAGAAGATCGGCCTCGATTCCACGCGGCACATCTCGCGCATCGTTGTCCATCCGGGGAACCCCGACGTGGTACTGGTCGCCGCACAGGGGGCGTTGTACGGCCAATCGAAGCAACGTGGGATCTTCAAGTCGACCGATGGCGGCACGACGTGGAAGAACGTGCTGTTCGTCGACGAGAAAACCGGCGCGGCCGAGCTGTCGATGGATGCCAACAACCCGCGCATCCTGTACGCCGCCATGTGGGAGCACGGACGCCTGCCGTGGAAGGTGATCAGTGGCGGGACCGGCAGTGGTCTCTACAAGTCCACCGACGGCGGCGATACGTGGACGAAAATGACCGAAGGATTACCGTCGAAGATGGGGAAGATGTCCATCGCGGTGAGCCGGTCGAATCCCGAGAAGGTGTATGCCCTCATCGAGAGCGACTCGAATGAGGATGAACGTGGCCTCTACGTCTCGACCGACGCGGGGAAGAGCTGGAGCCAGGTGACCGACGAGCCCCGCCTCATTCAACGCGCGTGGTACTACATCGAGCTGTTCGTCGACCCGAAGAACGAGAACACGATCTATGTGTTGAGCGCGCCGGCGCTACGCTCCGACGATGGCGGCAAGACGTGGAGCGAGGTGGAGGGCATGCACGGCGACTATCACGACATGTGGATCAACCCCGACAATCCCGACAACTACGTCCTGGCTGACGACGGCGGTGCGGTGGTGACGTTTGATCGGGGCAACAGCTGGAGCAACCAGGAATACGCCACCGGGCAGTTCTACCGCATCAACGTCGACAACCAGTTCCCGTACCGCGTTTACGCCGGCCAGCAGGATAACACGTCCATCGCCATCGCCAGCCGTGAGCTTTCTGGCAGCGGCATAACGAGAGATAGCTGGTTCTGGTCCGCAGGAGGGGAAAGCGCCTTTCTCGCGTTCGATCCATCCAATCCCCGCCTCGTGTTAGGCGGAAGCTACCAGGGAACGATCGAGGTGCTCGACACGCGGGCGAAGGCCGGGACCAACATCATGTCGGCACCCATCCAGTACCTCGGGATGGATGCCAAGGACATGAAGTACCGGTACAACTGGAACGCGCCCATCATCTGGAGCAAGCACGAACCCGCCACGTTCTACCACGGTGCGCAGGTGCTGCTCAAGACGCAGGACTACGGCAAGACGTGGCGAGCAGTATCGCCGGACCTGACACGCAATGAGAAAGAGAAGCAGGGGAAGCCCGGCGGGCCGTACACCAACGAGGCAGTGGGTGCCGAGAACTATGGCACGCTGTCGTACATCGCCGAGTCGCCGCACGAGAGAGGCGTGATCTGGACGGGGAGCGATGATGGACTCGTCCAGGTAACGCGGGACAACGGCGCCACCTGGAAAAACGTCACCCCACGCGGCCTGGCGGAATCGCTCATCAATACGATCGAGGTGTCACCGCACGACCGGGGCACCGCCTACATCGCAACGACGCGCTACAAGTTCAACGACCACTCGCCGGGTCTGTACAAGACCACCGACTATGGAGCCACCTGGACGAAGATCGATCGGGGTATTCCGGCGGAGGCGTTCACGCGGGTGGTGCGTGAGGATGACGTGAGGCGGGATCTGCTCTTTGCCGGTACGGAACGGGGCCTGTTCATCTCATGGAACGGAGGACGCGACTGGTCGGCATTCCAGTTGAACCTGCCGATGGCACCCATCACGGACCTGCGGATCCACCAGGGTGACCTGATCGCCGCGACATCAGGGCGTGCGTTCTGGATTCTCGATGACCTGGAGTTTCTCAGGCAGTATCGCACGGATGCACCGGCGCTGCACCTGTACAAGCCGGCTGACGCGTACCTCGTCAATGGCAGCAGCGAGTTGAATTCGACGGATGCCGACTTCACCGGCGCCCATGCGTCGCGCGGCGTGAACCCGGCCAATGGCGTCGTGCTCTACTACGGCCTGCCAGAGTTGAAGAAGGACGAAGACATCACGATGGAGATTGCGGACGCAACCGGTCGCGTGATCCGGACGTTTTCGTCGAAGAAGGATACGGCCTTCAAGCGCTGGGATGGCGGTCCTCCGGCGCCAACGGTTCTACCAAAGTCGAAAGGACTCAACCGGTTTGTCTGGGATATGCGGCATCATACGATGCCGGGCGTTCAGGGCGTGTACATCGAGGCGAACTATCGCGGCCACAAGGCGTCGCCGGGACGATACCGCGTCACGCTGAAACAGGGCGCCAGTTCCGTTACGACCGACGCGACGATATTGCCAAATCCGCTCTATGAGACGGATGCCGCGACATACGCTGAATACGATGCGTTCATGACGGAGATGGAGCGCGAACTGACGACGATGCACGAGACGGTGAACACGCTGACCGACGTCCGAAACCAGCTCACGTCGCTCCTGGGCGCGCTGCCTGACGACGAAAAGCATCGCGCGGCGAGGCGCAGCGCGGATTCACTCATGGCGCGACTCAAGGCCTGGGACACGGACATGATGAGCCGGCGGTCACGGGCCTACGACGACGTCGAGAATTTCGAGCAGAAGTTCACCGCGCACTGGATGTTCATGATCAACGCGACCGAGAGCGACCTGCCGAGGGTCAATCAGTCGTCGCGAGAGCGACGTACGGAACTCCAGGCGGAGTGGAGCCGGCTCAAGGCGCGATCCGACGCGATGATCAATTCCGAGATTCCCTCACTGAGCCGAACGCTGTGGGATCTCGGGCTTGGAGCTCTCTGGAAGATACCAGTTGTGCGGATTGTTCCTTGAGGTGCGGATCTTCACTGGATTGTCGCGGCAGGTCAACGGCTGGAGAACCGAGTCGCCGCGGATTGGGCGAATCGACGCGGATGTCATTTCGTTGGGCCGACTCACGAGGCAAATCAACCGTGTCTAGTCGCGGGTGGGGTGTTCGAGGACCGCGTTTCGCGCCTGTTCGAGTCTCTCGACATAACGAGCAACGGATTCGTCCGCTCGACGCTGCGGAAGGGCAAAGTGCACATCATCGGGCTGGGTAGTGTTTCCGTCGGGTCCCTCGTCGACCATGAGGTCGCCTCCGCGGGTTTGCACGGCGACCTCGAATCGCTCGACAGCTTCAATGATCTGGACAAGGTCGTCAGGCGTTTCGTCGCCACTCAGCCAGATGCCGAGTTCCCCCAGCTTGTTCGCGACTTCCCTCGATACACGCTGCACGTCTTCCCGCTGATTGAGGTCCTCGCCCGGGTTCGTCATAGTCCGTCCGCGTCAATTGTTCAGTACCTGTAACCCTGCGCGTTGTAGAGGTTCGACTCGCTTGACGAGCGGGGCCGCAAGGTCGCACGTTTCCGCATGAGGTTTCTCGCCGCGATAACGATGCTTCTGCTGCCGGCACTGGCGGCGGGCCAGGAACCTGCGCGATGGGCTGAATTTACCCGGGTCTTCCAGGCGTATGCCGACAGCGACCAGGTCGTCGGCGCGAGTGTCGTGCTGACGGAAAACGGTCGCGTCACTGGCCGCTACAGTACCGGCTTCGCCGACAGGGACAAACGCCAGCCGGTGGATTCGCAGACGATCTTCCACTGGGGATCCATCACCAAGTCGTTGACGGCCATCGGCATCATGCAGCTGCGCGACCGCGGCAAGCTGTCGCTCGACGACCGGATCGTGCGCTGGGTACCGGAGCTGCGCACGATGCATGATCCCTTCGGCATGATGGATAGCATAACGATCCGCATGCTGCTCTCGCACACGGCCGGTTTCCAGAACGGGACGTGGCCCTATGGCAATGGCCAGCCGTGGGAGCCGTTCGAACCGACGACCTGGAACCAGCTCGTTGCGTTGATGCCGTACCAGCGACTCCTGTTCCGACCGGGATCGCGGTACGGGTATTCGAATCCAGCCTTCATCTACCTGGCGCGCGTCATCGAGCAGATCACCGGCGACCCGTGGGACGCGTACGTGCAGAAGAACATCTTCGCGCCGCTCGAGCTCAGGCGCAGTTACTTCCGGAGCACGCCGTATTTCCTGGCGGCGTATCGGTCACACAACTACAACGTGCGCCGCGATTCGGCCGGCCAGTCGCGCGTGGTGGACAACGGGGCCGACTTCGACCCCGGGATCACGTCGCCTAACGGTGCGTGGAACGCGCCACTGGACGACCTGGTGCAGTACACGGCCTTCCTGACCAACGCGATGACGCCGGGGATGTCGCGCGAGCGGTACGATATCGTTCTCCCGCGGAAGAGCCTCGAAGAGATGTGGCAGCCGGGGAAGCCGATGGCGCAGGGGTACGAGTCGAATCCGCAGCAATGGATGGGCCTTTCCTTCTTCATCCGCGACCGCGACGGGCAACGGATATTCGGCCACACCGGAAGCCAGGCCGGATTTCGCGCCTTCTTCTACTTCGCTCCGTCGAACGGGAAGGCGATCATCGCTGCCTTCAACACGACCAACTCGGCCGCACCCGCCAGCGCGTTGCAGCGCCGGATGCAGGAAGCGGCGCTGGATCTGTTGCGATAAGAGCGATTTGCGCGGCAGGACGAACGGCTGGAGAACCGAGTCGCTGCGGATAGCACGAATCGACGCGGATCCGATTTCCGTGGTCGGCGCTCCTACCCGGCGCGCGCGCTTACCATCTTCGCGGCAAGTTCCTGGACCAGCTTCGCGGCAACCAGGGCGGTCAGATCACTGACGTCGCGCGAGGGATTGTACTCGACGACGTCGGCGCCCACGATCTCACCGCCGATATCCTGTATGAGGCCGATGACTTCACGCACGGTGAGGCCGCCGGGTTCACGATGGGAGACGCCCGGTGTATGTGCTGGATCGATCCCGTCGAGATCGATTGACACATAGATCGGACCGGAATCGAGTGAGGGCCGCTCACCGCGCGACCAGGCGCGCATGTCGATGACTTCCACGCCATACCGATCGGCTTGCTCGCGTTGATGGCCGTTCATCGCCCGGATGCCCGCCTGGACGAGCCGGGTGGCCAGCTTCTCCTCCATGATGCGGGCGAACGGCGTTGCGTGCGTGTAGCGATCCCCGTCGTACACGTCGTACAGATCGGGATGGGCGTCGATGTGCAGGATGCTCACCGGGCCGTGCGCGGCGTGAATCGCACGCAGGACCGGGTACGTGACGGCGTGATCACCGCCTAACGCCAACGGCCGCGCGCCATCGGCGATGAGGGTTGCCACGCCGGCCTCGACGCGTGCCCGCGTTTCAGCCGCATCGGGGAACACAGGTACGTCGCCGGCGTCGGTCAACCATCCGGCGGCGCGCGTGTCCACCAGGCTCTCCGACCATCCGTTCCCGGCACTCGAACTCAAGGCGGCTCGGCAGGCGGCGGGAGCGGAAGCTGCACCGCGGACGAAGGAAGACGTGGCATCCCAGGGCAATCCTATCAATCGCGGGCGTGAAGGAGTCATGCCCAGAAATGAAATGCATCGCCCGGACCGCTCAAACGGCTCAGGCCACCGCTCGACATCGCGATTGCTCGATTGCTCCCGGATCGCTGGAGCGGACTGGCCCCGTCGCGGTTCATTCAGGCAACTTCTCGAAGGGTCCCACATCATGCGTGTTTTTCCGGCACTGTTCCTCGCCGCCTTCACCGTTACCAGCCTCGAGAGGGCGTCGGCTCAGGCAAGCGATGAAGCCGGCGTGCGCGCCGCCATCAATCAGTACTTCCGCGGACACGCGACAGCACACCGCGACACGATGGCCGCCGCATTCCC
>CBIHMX010000012.1:0-17036 GCA_966211115.1 uncultured Gemmatimonadaceae bacterium
GGCCGCGGCCAACGCTCGCCACCCCATCGCATTTGTCTTCTGATCAGGTCCTGCTGGTCCGCAGGCGTCGAACAAGGCCGGCAGCGGTGAGAAACCCGAGGCCGCCGAGCAGCCACAGCGGCGTGGCACTCGCGGTCTTGGGCAGACTGACTCGCGACTGCTGACTCTCCGGTTGTGTGGTTCCGGACGCGATCGCAACGGACTGAGGGGCCACTTCGCCTTCCAGGCTGCGACCGGCCGGTGCAGTTGCCGTCGGCGTGGAATCTGCGTCGACGGTCGTCTCTTCCCCGGTCGGAGAGACGCGAGACAACTCTGCCTGAGCCGGCGTCGAGGAGTCGGCTGGCGGCTCTGCCCCCGCGGTGAGAACCGGCTGTCGGATGCCTTCCGCGAGGCGGCGGGCCTGTTCCTTCGGATACGCGAACTCGTAGCCGCTGCGCTCCCCCGGATACCACCAAGTGCGGATGGCGGCGGGCATGCCTTCGGCAGTCTCCATGAACCGGACTTCTGGTCTTGATGGCACGTCGAAGCGTTCAGCGCGATACGCGAAGAACATCGCGTACGGCTTCGTACCATCAGCGCTCAGCACCTGCACGACGTTCCTGCTGCTGGTGTCGGCGAGTCGGAACATGTACTTGCCAGCGGGCAGCGTCACTCCGGGAACGGCCACCGGACCGCTGAATGTGAAATACGTGCGCTTGTCGTATGGCTGTGCGAGCAGCGCGGTCGCTGCGAATGCGGTCACGACCGCGCTGGTGGCGAGCCGAATCCCTGTCTTGCTGTGCATAAGAAAGCCTCCTCTTGCCGCAGCCTCCTCCTTCACAAATGCGCGAGCCGCATCCGAGGAGTTCCTTGCGGCTCTCTCGCTCGAGGATGGCAACTGTGGTACCAGGCGGCGGGACACTGCGCGCGCGCGGCAGCCTGCGGAACTCGCCAGTATCGCGTCGCCCCTATGTCCAGTGGACCGCTGTCCCCGGTGCGTCAAGGGAAATAGTTCCCGCGGCCGATCGTGAAAAGTTCCCGCGGCGGCGGTCATGCGCTCCGTGAACAGGGCGTCTGGAGGCGATGAATGTGGCTTGGTTCCTGCTATCCACTGGAAGTGATCGAAATCAACCGGCGCAGGTATCGGAATGGGCCGACGTGCGCCGCCAATAGCAGGAAGGAGCATTTCACTATGGCTGTCGCAACCGAAACCAGGACCGATTCACAACTGAAGACCGACGTGGAAGCGGAACTCAGGTGGGAGCCGCGCGTCAACCCGAACGAGATCGGCGTCGCCGTGAAGGATGGCGTTGTCACACTCACGGGCTGGGTCGACTCGTACACGAAGCGGTACTCAGCTGAGGAGGCCGCGCATCGCGTTCGTGGTGTCAAGGCCGTGGCCAACGAGATCGAGGTTCGGCTGCCCTTCTCCTCGGAGCGCACCGACGCTGACATCGCGGCCGCAGCGGTACGCGCCCTGGAATGGGACGCGGCGGTGGACATCGACAAACTCGACGTCACGGTCTCGAAGGGCTGGGTCACCATCAAGGGCAGCGTCGAATGGCAGTTCCAGAAGCAGGACGCCGAGCGCGTAGTGCAGCGGTTGACCGGTGTCAAGGGCGTCAGCAACCTGCTCACCGTCAAGCCTCGCGTGACGCCGTCGGAGATCAAGCAGAAGGTCCAGCAGGCGCTCGTGCGGTCAGCCGAAACCGATGCGAGCAGGATCACCGTGGACGTCGACGGCGGCAAGGTCACGCTGCGCGGCACGGTGCGCGCGTACGCGGAGAAGCAGGAGGCCGAGCGGGCGGCCTGGGCTGCGCCTGGCGTCACGTCGGTCGACAATCGCATCACCATCTCGTTCTGATGTTTCGGCACGTGGCGCACGGTGCCGGGAGCGCGGAAACACACACGACGGCTTCAGCGCGCCGGCGCCATGCGCCGCGGTCACGCTCTCACAGAGTGTCATGCAACACCAGTCACTCGAATCGCATCAGCACGCGTGCCGTCGTCGTGCAGAGGGAGACCGATCATGCTTGCCGTGCTCGCCGCCGATTGGGGACTGCTCCTCACGCGTGCGGCGCTGGCGCTCGTCCTGGGCGTGGTACTGCTGCTCTGGCGCGGGCCTGGCGCCGACGACTTCGTTTTGATGTTCGGCCTCTACACGCTGGCCGACGGTCTGGCTGCTGGGATCGTTGCGTTCGGGACAAAAGGAACAGACGGAGCGGGCAGCCTGTTCGCTGAAGCCGCGGTGAGAGCGGGGAGTGGTGTCTTGGCATTGGCCGTCCCCGGTCTTGTGCTGCCGGCGCTTTCGATATCGCTCGGCGTGTGGGCGGCGCTGAGCGGTTTCGCGCAGATCTCAGTCGCCGCAGCACTGCGGAAAGAGCTTGCGGGACACTGGCCGATTCCTGTTGCCGCAGCGTTGTCATTGGGCTTCGCCATCATTTGCATCGTGGGCCAGCCTGCGCCTCTTCAACTACTGGTGTGGGGAGTGGCAGTGTACGCGCTGCTCTTTTTCGCGGTGTTGACGGCATTCGCCCACCGCATGTGGCAACTCGCCTGCGAAATGGCGAAGGCCTGACGGTATTACGCAGGTGTCCCTCTATTCACCGTTTCCACCTCATCTGCCCCCTCTCGGCCGGTGTGGTGCGCCGTGACATCCCGCCGCGTGACTGCGGTGCCCTGATCCCGTTCCCGTTCGCATCATCAGTTCACGAAACGCGTTTCCTTCCAGCTGTAACTGCACCTACGGGCAACAGCCTTGCTCCCACATTCCAATTGACGACCGCAAGAGAGGCTGCGCAGCAATATCGCTGCGCACGAGCCCAGCATTGAAACGGAGGAGCCAATGCGACGTCATGTTTCGCCGGCGCTTATCGTCGGCGTCATTCTGCTGACAGCGGCGACAGCGGCATTCGCCAGGGTGCAACAGGCGCAGGATCAGCAACAACAACAGCAACAGAAGCAGCAACAGCAGCCCCAGCAACAGAAGGGCACCATCGATCTCGATCAGCTCGAGAACAACCCCGAGAAGTATGTAGGGCAGACCGTGACCGTCGAAGGAGAGGTTGACCGGGTTCTAGGGCCGCATCTCTTCACCATCGACGAGCGTGACTGGGCAGACGCCGAGCGTGAGATGCCCGTCATTGTACCGGAGCCGTTTGCGGCGATGGTCCGGACCGGCGCACCGGTACGGGTGACTGGTACGGTGCAGAAAGTGCCCATCGCTGAAGTCGAGAGCGCTCGCGGATTCTTCGGCGATGCCAGGATCAGAGCGGAAATCGAAACCAAGCCCGTGCTGGTTGCGACCGATGTGACAGCCACACAATCAGGTGTGACGCTGCGAGCGCGTGCGGATCAGCCGGTGGGCACTGCCGGAGGGACGGCAGCGGCACAGGTGACCGACGCCAACCAGGTGGCGCAGGCCAAAGATACGACTCTGGTCGGAAGGCGGGTCGATCTGAGTGGAGTCACCGTGGCCGGTGTCACCGAACATGGATTCTGGATCCGCGCGCCGTCGGGCGAGCGCGTCTTCGTGATGACGCCCGCGAAGGCGGTGACAAAGGAGGGGCAGATGGCGGATGTGCGGGGGATCGTCCTCGAGCTCCCGGAGGGACTTCGCGTCGAGGTGAACGCCGCAAAGGAACCCGTCTACATCTACGCCGATCGGGTGACGACGCGTTAGGCGGCGGAGACCGCGTGCGGCGTTTGGGCGACCTGGCGCTTTCCGGTCGGCGAAATACTGCGCCACAGTGGGACAAAATACAGCGGCACCGTGGAAATGTCGTGGCCCGCTCGCCCGCTATGGCGCAGGCCTGCGGCGCTACGCACTCGCAGGCGCCGGTTGATGTGAAGTGCTTGCCGCAGACCGGGCGGCTTCCGCCGCCAGCACGATCGGCATCGTGGAGAGCACCGAGTCCGGGTTGAGTGAGATGCTGTCGATGCCGCAGTCGACGAGGAATCGGACGAAGTCCGCGTAGTCGCTGGGCGCCTGCCCGCACAGGCCGATCGTCCGTCCCGCGCGGTGGGCGCCCTGAATCGCTTGCTGGATGAGCGACCGCACGGCCGGATGCCGCTCATCGAACGCACGGGCCACGAGCGACGAATCGCGGTCGACGCCGAGTGTGAGCTGCGTCAGGTCGTTCGAGCCGATCGAGAAACCGTCGAAGTGCGTCGCGAAGTCGGCGATCTGAAGCACATTGGCCGGCGTCTCGACCATCATGTAGAGATCCAGGCCGTCGTCGTGGCGCGACAGCCCGTGCCGGGCGATCTCGCTTGCGACGAGCGGCGCTTCGTCGAGTGTCCGGCAGAACGGCACCATGATCTTGACGTTGCGCAGGCCCATCTGATCGCGAACCTTCTTGACTGCCTGGCACTCGAGGGCGAAGCCCTCGCGGTATCGCTCGTCATAGTAGCGCGAGGCACCCCGCCACCCGATCATCGGGTTCTCTTCGACGGGCTCGAACGCGTGCCCGCCCGCCAGCCGTGCGTACTCGTTGCTCTTGAAGTCACTCAGGCGAACAATCACGTTCTTGGGATAGAACGCCGCAGCGATTGTGCCGATTCCTTGCGCGAGCTTGTCCACGAAGTAGGCAGGCTTGTCGGCATACGGCGCCGTCAGCCGATCTACCGCGTCCCGCGCCTCCGCGTCGAGCTGTGCGTAGCGGACGAGCGCGAGTGGGTGGACGCCTATGGAGCTGCTGATGATGAACTCGATCCGTGCGAGTCCAACGCCATCGTTGGGCAGGAAGGACAGCGCGAAGGCCTCGTCCGGGTTACCAACGTTCATCATCAGGCGAGTCGACGGCTTGCCCAGGGCGGACACGTTGACACGCTCGACCTCGAATTGCAGGGCACCCTCGTAGACGTACCCGATCTCGCCTTCGGCGCACGACACTGTCACGGTGGTGCCGGTGGAGATCGCCGTGGTCGCCTTCTCGGTGCCGACGACCGCCGGGACGCCCAGCTCGCGGCTGACGATGGCCGCGTGGCAGGTGCGCCCGCCGCGATTAGTGACGATGGCAGCCGCCTTCTTCATGACGGGCTCCCAATCGGGATCGGTCTTGTCCGTCACCAGAATCTCGCCCTGCCGCAGCTGCCCGAGATCTGTGACGTTCAGAATGACGCGCGCACGCCCCGAGGCGATCTTGGTTCCCACGCTGCGCCCGGTGGCGAGCACGCGCCCGCGCTCCTTCAGCCGGTAGTGTTCCAGCGACGCTCGCTCGACCGCGCGGTGGACCGTCTCCGGCCGCGCCTGGACGATGAACAGTTCTCCGCTCCGTCCATCCTTCGCCCATTCGATGTCCATCGGGGTGGTGGCTCCGCGCTTCCGTGAGTAGTGCTCCTCGATCGCGGACCCCCATCGCGCAAGTGTCAGGATCTCGTCGTCGCCGAGCGCATACCTTGAGCGATCGGCATCAGGTACCGGCACCGCTTTCACGCCGCGGCTCCCACCTTCGTCGTACACGAGCTTGAATTCTTTCGTGCCAGCGGTTTTGCGGAGGATTGGCCGGAACTCGGCAAGCGTCCGCTTGAACACCCAGTACTCGTCGGGCGTCACAGACCCCTGGACGATAGGCTCGCCGAGGCCGTACGACGCGTTCATCACCACGACGTCGCGGAACCCGGTCTCCGGATCGAGAGTGAACATGATGCCGGAGACGCCGAGGTCTGACCGTACCATCCGTTGGACGCCGATCGATAACGCCACCGATGTGTGCGCGAATCCCTTGTCCGCGCGGTACGAAATCGCGCGGTCCGTGAAAAGCGACGCGAACGCACGTTTGCACGCGTCGATGAGCGCCGTCGGCCCACGCACGTTCAGGTACGTCTCATGCTGCCCGGCAAAGCTCGCCTCCGGCAGATCCTCCGCGGTTGCGCTGCTACGCACCGCAACGTCTGCATGCGATCCATCCCCGAGCTGCTCGTACGCGGAAATGATGGCCTGCTGGAGGTCGGCAGGAAGGGACGCGTTGACGATGGCCTCGCGAAGTGTCCGTCCGCGGCGCGCCAGTTCCGTGAGATCGGTAGTGGAGAGCCCCGCCGTCAAGCCCTCAATCGTTTCGTTGAGTCCGGCTTCGCGGACGAAGTACCGGAAGGCATCACTTGTAATGGCAAACCCGTTGGGAACGCGAACCCCGGCGGCCGCCAGCTCGCGGTACAGCTCGCCCAGCGACGCATTCTTGCCCCCAACTGCAGCCACGTCTCCGAGTCCGATGTCCTTGAACCACCGGATGAACACTGGCTTGTCGGTCACGAAGGTTCTGTCATGCACTCACTGGGCCAGGCGACGCGCGCCAATGCTCCTGCAGTTCGAGTCACGAGAAGCGAAGTTTTTCCCTTTGGCGCAGGGAAACATTTCGATCCACACGTAACCGTCTCCCGTCGTCTTTCTCAACTTGAGTCCGGCACTCGACTTGCGGGGTCTCTGGCGATGACCACGATCGTGGCACGTTCTGGAGACGCGTCTCCAGCACAGGCTCGTCCGTCTGTCACGTGGCACGCCCTTCCGGAGGACGATCTGCTCGCACGCCTTCGCACGACGGCGGAGGGGCTCACCTCGGCGGAGGCGCGCCGGCGGCTAACCGAATACGGTCCCAACAGCCTTCCCACCGAATCCGGCATATCGCCGTGGCGGATCTTGCTCGGTCAGCTTCGCAGCGTCATCACGCTCCTCCTCGTGGCGGCTGCGGCCGTGTCCTGGTGGACCGGCGATCTGATCGACGCCGCGGCCATTGCCGCCGTGCTCGTGTTGAACGTCTCCATCGGATTTGTAATGGAGATGCGTGCGCACCGGGCGGTGGAGGCGCTGAGCCGACTGGAATCACGCCGTGCCACTGTCGTGCGCGACGGTGTCCCGCAGGACATCGACGCGAGGGAGGTGGTTCCGGGAGATCTTCTGCTCCTCGAGTCGGGACAGATCGTCCCCGCCGACGCGCGGCTCGTCGCCGCGTCGGAGCTTCGCGTCGTGGAGGCGACACTCACTGGAGAATCCGTACCTGTATCCAAGCACGCCGGGCGTCAGCTCGCGCCCGAAGCCGCCGTGCCGGACCGCGTGAACATGGTCTTTGCCAGCACGACGGTGGCCGCGGGTTCGGCACGCGGTGTTGTCGTGGCCACGGGTCCAGATACGGAGCTTGGCGCAATTGGGCAGCTGTTGCGCACGACGCGCGCGGAGCCCACGCCGCTGGAGCGGCGGCTCGACGCGCTCGGACGCCATCTGGTCTGGCTCGCGCTGGCGATCGGGGTTGTCACCTCACTCGTCGGCGCGGCCCAAGGTCTGGCGCTCGCCGCGATGATTCAGGCGGGCATTGCCATCGCGGTGGCTGCAGTCCCCGAAGGCCTTCCCGTCGTCGCCACGATGACGCTTGCGCTTGGCGTGCGGCGTATGGCACGACGCCGCGCCCTGGTGCGCCGCCTCGCGTCGGTCGAAGCACTGGGATCGGTTACGGTGCTCTGCACCGACAAGACAGGGACGCTGACGACAAGCGCGATGACGGTCACCACCGTGTGGGCCGGTGGCCGCGTATTTCGGGTCACCGGTGAAGGCTATTCACCGGAGGGGCAGTTCCTGCTCGACGGTGCCCCTGTCGCGCTGCAGAGCTATCCGGTTCTGCGGCGTGCGGTCGAAGTCGGGGCTCTCGCCAGTCGCGGCGATGCCGTGCTCGCGTCCGGCGTGTGGACGGCCCGTGGCGATCCTACGGAGGCCGCGCTCGTGGTCGCTGCGCGCAAGGCCGGTATCGACCGGAACGAGATCCTGCGTCACAGCGGCGAAGCCGGAGAAGTGCCTTTTTCCAGCGAGCGTAAGCTCATGGCGATCTTTCACCACGCCGATGGCGGCTATGCGGCGTTCGTGAAGGGTTCACCGCTGCGCGTGCTTGGGTTGTGTACCCGCGTGATGGCGGGCGGCACCGACCAGCCACTCGATGCTGCTGCGCGCGCAAGCATCGAGCGCGTCAACGAGCAACTCGCCTCGCAGGGTCTGCGCGTGCTGGCCGTTGCCGATGGTCTCACAGCCCGAGCCGAGGAATCGGCGCTAACGGCTCTCCGCTTCGTGGGTCTCATCGGCATGATGGATCCGCCCGCACCAGGCGTGCGGGACACGATTCAGACGTTTCGCGGGGCTGGCATCCGCACCGTGATGATCACGGGCGACCAGCGTGGCACGGCGCTGGCCATTGGACGCGACCTCGGACTCGTTCCGCCCACCGGCACACCGGATGTCCTGGAAGGTCATGAGATTGATCGACTCTCCGACGAGGATCTGACACGGCAGCTGTCCGAGGTAGCGGTCATCAGCCGCGTGAGCCCCGGCGCCAAGCTGCGCATCGTGGCGGCGTACCAGCACGAGGGGGAGATCGTCGCGATGATTGGCGACGGCGTCAACGACGCGGCCGCGCTCAAGAAAGCCGATGTCGGCGTGACGATGGGCGGGCGGGGCACCGATGTCGCACGGGAGAGTGCGGATATCGTGCTGCTGGACGACCGATTTCAGACCATCGGCGCCGCCATTGAGGAGGGACGCGTTGTCTTCGACAACATCCGCCGGTTCGTCTTCTATCTCTTCAGTTGCAATCTGGCAGAGATTCTCGTGCTGCTGGGTGCCGGGCTGATCGGCCTGCCGTTACCCCTGCATCCGATTCAGATTCTGTGGCTGAACCTGGCGACCGACACGGCGCCGGCGCTGGCCCTTGCCTTCGAGCCGCCAGAGTCGGACGTCATGCGGCGACCCCCAAGGGATCCGTCGGAGGCGCTGCTGTCGCGGCCGTTTGCCCGCCGCATCGCCGCATACGGCGCCCTGATGGCAATGGCCGTCTTCGCCGTCGTCGGCTGGTCGCGCAACGCCGGCATCTCGGCTGAGCGTGCGCTGACGATGAACTTTCTCACTCTGGCATTCGCGCAACTAATGCATGTCGGCAACGCGCGTGCGGCGCACAGCATCTTCTCGCTCCGCCGCGAGAAGGTCAACCTCTACGCCGTTGCTGCGGTGGCCGGTGTCGCACTCATACAAGTGGCAGCGGTGCATGTGGATGTCTGGGCGAGTGCGCTTCACCTCACTCCGCTTGCGCCCTCCGAGTGGGGGATTGTAGTGGCGGCGAGTCTCGTGCCGGCGGTAGCCGGACAGCTGGCGCGAGCCTCGCGGCGCCCACATGCGGGAGGTCAGGCAGCCGTTCGCGCGTGATGTGCCGATGGCAAAGCCCTTGCCTCGCGTCTGTATTCCCTATGGCGCCCAACAACAAGATGAGAGACCTGGTCCAAGGGATCCCAACGCGTGAGCTTGTAGATGGTATCCAGCCGGCTCGAGTGGGCGACGAGGAGGTACTGGTCGTCAAGCGCGGCACCGAGGTATTCGCGATCGGCGCGCATTGCACGCATTACCACGGACCGCTTGCCGATGGTCTCCTTGTCGGCGACACCATCCGATGCCCATGGCACCACGCCTGTTTCAGCGTTCGCACAGGCGAGGCGATTCGTGCGCCAGCCCTGGATCCGGTCGCCTGCTGGCGTGTCGAGCGGAACGGCGAGACGGTGATCGTACGGGAAAAATTACCCATCCCGGGTCCGAAGTCTGTGTCGAGCGACAAGCGACGCCTGTGGCCCGAGTCGGTCGTCATCGTCGGCGGAGGCGCCGCTGGGCTGGCTGCAGCTGACATGCTCAGGCGCGAAGGCTACGACCGCCCCATCACCATGCTGAGCGCCGACGAAGCCCCACCATGCGATCGGCCGAACCTCTCAAAGGACTATTTGGCCGGCAAGGCACCCGAAGATTGGATTCCACTTCGGCCGCCAGACTACTACTCCGATCAGCGAATTGAGCTGGTCCTCAGAGCGCGTGTCTCCGCGCTCGATCTCGGTACGCGTACCCTCAGAACTGAAGACGGACGCACATTCAGCTTCGGAGCGTTGCTTATCGCCACTGGCGCCGAGCCGGTCCAGCTCACGATTCCTGGCGCACCCAGCCCGCATCTGCACTACCTACGGACACTCGCCGACAGCAAGGCCATCATCGCGAATGCGTCCTCCGCCAAGCGCGCGGTCGTCGTTGGGGCGAGCTTTATCGGGTTGGAGGTCGCCGCCTCGCTTCGGACACGCGGGATGGATGTGGATGTCGTCGCTCCGGAGAGCCGTCCAATGGAGCGCATCCTCGGGCCAGAAGTGGGTCGGTTCGTACAAGGCCTTCACGAATCCCAGGGCGTGACGTTCCATCTTGGCCGCACGCTGGCAAGCGTTGACGGCGAGAGGGTGACGCTGAGTGACGAGACGACCATCGATGCCGACATGGTGGTGGTCGGAATCGGCGTTCGGCCCAGCATTGCATTGGCGGAGCAGGCCCATCTCGCAGTCGACCGAGGCATCACTGTTAACGAGTACCTGGAGACGAGTGCGTCGGGTGTCTTTGCGGCCGGCGACGTGGCGCGCTGGCCGGACCCGCATTCTGGCGAGCGCATCCGCGTGGAGCATTGGGTCGTGGCCGAACGCCAGGGACAGGCAGCGGCGCGAAATATCCTCGGTTTCCACGAGCGGTTCGATGCGGTCCCGTTCTTCTGGAGCCAGCACTACGACGTGGTGGTCAACTATGTCGGCCATGCGAAGTCGTGGGACAAGGTCGACATTGACGGGCGGCTCGAGGATCACGACTGCGCGGTCACGTACCGTCGAGGCAACGAGAAGCTCGCGGTTGCTACGGTCTTTCGGGATCGCGTCAGCCTCGAGGCCGAGGCGGAGATGGAGCATTCATGCGCAGGTGCCGCTCCTGCGGTAGGCGAGTGAAACCGGTATGCCTCGCCTGTGGCGGCTCGCGGACGCTCTGCTTCTCCTCCTGCTCTTCCTCCTGCCGCTGATGATCGTGCTCAGCACGGCTGAGGGAACAGCGCAAGCGCCGACTGCGCTGTTCTGGCTGCTTCTCATCCTGCCTTTCCTGGTTCTGCCGTGGCTGCTGTACCGCGCCGAACCCGAGGAATGCGGCCAGGCACAATTGGCTGCCGCCCACCGTGTCGAACGCGATGCCGCTGTCGGTGAAGAGCTCGCCAGCCTGGTGGCCTCTGTGGTTGATGTCCAGAAGGCTTACGCGGAAGCCGGGATACCCATTGTGCAGGGCCGCCTGCGAGACGAGCCCTCCCGCGCGTTCGCAGCACTCGAGCGGTTGTTGGCTTCGCGAAGGATGACGCCGCTTCTCGAAGACCTCGGGCGTCAAGGCGTGCGCGTGATCGGGCTGCCGCAGGGCGTGGGCGTCGCGCTTCGTCAGCGGTCGGCTGTCGTGATCAACATCGTGCTCTTCCTCGCGACTGTTGCCACGACTGTGTGGGCAGGCGCGCTTCATCAGGGGGTGAATCTGCTGGACGATCCCGGAGAATTCATGGTTGGCGTGCCCTATGCTTCGGCACTGCTCGCGATCCTTGGTGTACACGAGTTCGGGCATTACTTCGCGGCGCGATGGCATGGTGTGGATGTAACGCTGCCGTATTTCATTCCTGTTCCGATGGGTCTTGGCACCTTCGGCGCTTTCATCCAGATCAAGTCCTTAATCAAGAGCCGACGCGCAGTGTTCGATATCGGCATCGCCGGTCCGTTGGCTGGATTGGTCGTTGCGCTGCCGGCGTTGTACTTCGGACTGCGAGGTGTAACGCCGATCGGCGACGCCACACCCGTGATGGGCGTACATGCCGGCTCGTCGCTCCTGCTGGCACTCATGTACCAGCTCGCGAATGGCGGTGAATTGGGGGTCGACGTCATCCGCCTCTCGCCGGTGGCCTTCGCCGGCTGGATCGGGGTATTCATCACTGCCCTCAACCTGATGCCCGTCGGGCAGCTCGATGGTGGCCATATCGCCTACGGCCTCTTCGGCCAGCGTCGAGCGAGGCAGATTAGCTTCGGGGCCTTTCTTGTCATGGTCGGGTTGGGGCTGTTCGTCTGGCCGGGGCTCCTGACCTGGGCCCTGTTGATCGCGTTGATCGGTGGCTTCTCGCACATGCCGGCGCTCGACGACGTGACGCCACCAGACAGTTCGCGTTTTGCATTAGGGGCAGTGGCGCTCGCAGTGCTGGTGCTGACCATGCTGCCGCTTCCCGGCGCCATGCGTGGGCTGATGCTTGATTCCCCCTACATGTAATCCGCCGACCGGACAGAACGCGGATCCGCTGACGCGCTCATGAATCCGAACTCGCCGTCCCCGGCCGTGCACTTTGAGGCCGCTATCTTCGACATGGACGGCGTGGTGACCCGCACGGCCGATCTGCATGCTGCCGCCTGGAAGGAATTGTTCGATGCCTATTTGAAAGAGCGGGAGAAGCGCAGCGAACCCGGCTTTCCGCCGTTCGACATCAAAACAGACTACCTGGCCTATGTCGACGGCAAGCCCCGTTCCGAGGGCGTGCGAAGCTTCCTGGCATCGCGCGGGATCACGCTTCCAGAAGGAGACCCCACGGACGGCACGGACAAGGAAACGGTTTACGGCCTCGGAAAACGGAAGGACGAGTTGTTCGAGCGCAAGCTGCGCGAAGGCGGCGCGGCAATCTACTCCGCGACCGTCGCGCTCATACGACAACTTCGTCCCAGCGGGGTGCGGATCGCGCTCGTGACCTCCAGCCAGCATGGACGCGAGGTGGTCGCCAGCGCGGGCCTGACCCCGCTCTTCGACGTGGTGCTCGACGGTGTCGACGCCATGAAGCTCGGCCTCAAAGGCAAGCCGGATCCGGACATTTTCGTGACGGCCGTCAATCGTCTCGAGTGCCAGGCTCGTAAGAGCGTCGTCTTCGAGGACTCCGTCGCAGGCGTGCAGGCCGGCCGCCTGGGCGGATTCGGCCTGGTCGTCGGTGTGGACCGCGGCGGCAACCGGCATCCGCTCATCGAAGCAGGCGCCGACCTCGTGGTCAGCGATCTCGACGAGCTGTCCGTCGAGGTGCTCGACGCCCGCTTCCAGGAAGCGGCCCAATCGAGAGCGCGCCGCGAAACCTCGATGCTGGACGACGAGGCCTGGCGGATCGAACAGGAAGGCTTCGATCCGGCCCGCGAGCACGAGATGGAGAGCATCTTCACTGTCGGCAACGGCTACCTGGGTGTGCGTGGTGCGCTCGACACGCCGCTGCCGGGGTCACAGGCCGACCTGTTCGTGGCCGGCATCTACGACCGCAAGCAGCCGACCCTGCCGTACTCGGAGTCCGAGTTTCTCACGCACGACGGTGGAGACTATCAATACAGCGAGATCGTCCCGCTGCCGTTTCCCTTTGCGCTCCGCGTGTCAGTCGATGGTCAACCGCTCGACCTGGTCAACGGTCTCTGGCGCGAGCACCGACGGACGCTCGATATGAAGCGCGGGCTCCTATGCGGCCACTATCGTTTCGAGGACGCTCAAGGCCGGCGTACGGCGGTGGAGACGTGGCGTTGGGCCTCCCTCGCCGACCTGCATCTGCTCATGCAGGAGGTGCGGGTCACGTGTGAGAACTACACGGGGATGGTCGAGATCGCGACCTCGATCAACGATGCGGAGCTGGCAGTCAATCATCCGCATCTGCAGTCGCAGGGCGTGCAGGCGCCACCAAACATCGATGCCCGAAAGTATGTGACGAGCGCATCGAAGTTCACCATCGCTCTCGCCTCTCGTGCCGCACTCTGCGGAGACCAGCAGGAGCGCGGCTGCTACCGGGTCCAGGGCCGCCCAGGTTCACCCGTGCACCTGCGGCGCTACGTCTGCATCCATACGAGCCGGGACGGGCCGGATCCCGCAGCGGCGGCGATTGCGTCCGTGACGGGGAAACGCTGGGAGCAGTTCGACTCCGACCAAACGGCGCACGAGTCCCGCTGGAGCGAGTTCTGGGAGGTCGCTGATGTTCGGATCGACGGGAGCGCCGCCACCACGCAGGCCCTGCGCTTCAATGTGTATCACCTGCGGATTGCGGCCGATCACGACTCGAGCGTCTCGGTCGGAGCCCGCACGCTCTCCGGTCGCGGGTACGGGGCCCACGTCTTTTGGGACGTCGAGATCTTCATGCTGCCATTCTATTTACACGTCCGGCCCGACATCGCACGGGTCCTGCTGATGTACCGCCACCACACGCTGGACGGCGCTCGCGGCCGGGCGCGCGAGCTCGGCTACCGGGGAGCCTGCTATGCATGGGAGTCCACAGTGACCGGGGCCGACACCACGCCGCGGACCATCGTGCTCAGGACAACGGGAAAGAAGATCTCGATTTACACCGGGATCGAGCAGGTGCATGTGACCGCCGATGTGGCATATGCGGTCTGCCGGTACTTCGATGCGACCCAGGACACGGCATTCATGCTGGACGCAGGCGCAGAGATCCTGCTCGAGACCGCGCGCTTCTGGGCGAGCCGATGTGTGCGGGGGTCGCAGCACTATCACATTCAACGGGTGACCGGGCCCGACGAATACCATCACACGGTGAACGACAACGCCTACACGAACTGGATGGCGCGCTTCAACGTGGAGAAGGCGGTCTGGGTCGCCGACTGGCTCGCCAACGGACACGCCAATCGATGGGCGCAGTTGCAAGCGGCGCTTGCCCTGACTCGCGAGGAGATCGCGTCATGGCAGAACGTGGCGCGTGACCTGTACTGTCCGCAGCCGACGGCCTCGGGCGTCATCGAGCAGTTCGAGGGGTTCTTCCAGCTCCAAGAGTACCGGATACCGGAGGGGGAGCGGTTCAAGCCTCCGATCACGCGGCTGTTCGAGGCGGAAGAAATCAACCGCCGTCAGCTCATCAAGCAGGCCGATGTGCTGATGCTGCTCTTTCTGTTCCCAGAGGGGTTCTCACGCGAGGTGCTTGCCGCGAACTATGCGTACTACGAGCCGCGCACCGATCACGGAAGCAGTCTCTCCCCTCCGATTCACGCAGCACTCGCTGCGCGATTGGGACTGCGTCGTGAGGCAGAACGCTACTGGCGCCGGAGTCTCTGGCTCGATCTGTCGAATGCGATGGGCAACAGCGCCCATGGCGTGCATGCGGCCTGTATGGGAGGGACATGGCAGGCGATCGTCTTCGGCTTTCTCGGCGTCGGCTTCTCGGCCGGGAGCCCGTCGCCAGCCGCCGAGGCTGGCGCCAGGCTGCCGGATGACTGGCGTACGGTCGATCTGAAGCTTGCGTACCGTGGGCGGACTCATCCGGTTCGGGCCTCACGCGTGGAGAGCGCCACGTGAGTGTCATCTCCACGATTCTCGTTCCGCTCGACGGGTCTGACATCGCAGGCCGGAGCCTCGCGTGTGCGGCATGGCTCGCCTCGCGTCTCGGCGCACCCTTGCATGTTCTCTATTCCGGCGACCCGCTTCCAGCAGACCAGGCACTCGATCGCCTCAGCGTGCCCCAGGAGTACCGGCCCTCGGTTGTCCTGCATCAGACCACGGGCGAGCCAACGGCAGAGATCCTCGCGGCGATCGAGACGTACCGCATCGGATTGATCGTGATGACGGCACGGGGCGAATCCGTTGCAGGCAAGACGGACAGCCCATTGGAGCCCCTCGGCCACGTGGCCCGCGGCGTGGCCGAACAGAGCCCTGTGCCAGTGCTCGTTCTGCCACGCGCATACGAGGAGCGAGTGCCCTGGCGCTCCGGGCTCGTGCCCGTCAGCGGCGAGGTCGAGACCGACCAGTCGCTGATGCTCGCGCTACAGCTCGCAAATGCGCTCGAGTTCGACGTCACGATCGCCCACGTCGTGCAGGACGCTCAAGCTCGGCAAGCTTCCTTGCCCTGCGCGGATGCCGCGCATCATGAATGCGCCGAGACGCTGAACGAGCTCGTCGCGCGGGCCTGTCCGCTCTGCGGCCCGGCCGAGCGACAACGCATCAGGGACTTCCGCGTCTATCGCGGCGACGTCGCGCACGAGCTGCTCGAGTTAATCGAGCAGAAACACTTCGACGTGATTGACGTCGGCTGGCACGGCCTCCTGGAGGCGGGGCATGCACAGGTCTTGAAGAACCTGCTGCAACGGCTTCATTGCCCCGTGCTCCTCGTAAAGCGCCAGCCGAGGGAACCCTTCCGGCTCAAGGTCGGGGATGCGCTCGTATGAAGGCAACCCCCTTCCATCAGAGCGCAAGGCGACAGCGGAGCTCGTCCGGTGACTTGGCGCCGTAGAACTCGAACCACGGGCACGCAGGCTGCAGGCGTGTGTTGACGTTGTTGATGTTCTTTACCCCCTCGCTCTCGAGCCACTCGCGGAACGCCGCGCCGCCCTGCTTGGCGTAGATCGGGATCCCATCCTTCCACGTCGCGCGCCCGCACAGCACGCCGGCGAATCGCGTGCCGGCTTCCGCTGCGAGTTCGAGCGATTCGGTGAACTCCGCGTTGCTCACTCCGGCGGACAGATAGATGAACGGCCTGGTCGCGACGTCGGCGGATCGGCGGAAGTGGTCCATCGCTTCCTCCTTCGAGTACGCCTTCTGCCCGCCATAGGCCCGCGCTCCTTCGACGAATGTCATGTTCACCGGCACCTCCACCTTCATCACGTCGGCGCCGTAGCGATCCTTGGTGAACTCCTGCATGCTCTCGGTGACGATGCGCGGCTTCTTCTTCGAGAACTCGAAGCTTTTCTCGTCCACTCCTTCTTCGTAGCCGACGAACTCGAGGAAGAACGGGATGTCGTTCCCGCGGCACTCGTCGCCGATGCGCTCGACCCAGGCGTGCTTCTTCTCGTTCACATCTTTTGGGTCGTCCGGCGTGTAGTAGAGAAGGATTTTGATGCAGTCCGCACCGGCTTCCCTCAGGCGCCGCACCGACCACTCGTCGAGCAGGTCTGGAAGACGCCCGGGGCCAGTCTTGTCGTAGCCGGTCTTCTCGTACGCGAGCAGCAGGCCGGCGTTCTTCGCACGGCGCTTGCTCGCGGGGAGGCCCCACTCCGGATCGAGCAGAATCGCGCTCGCGTGCGGCGTGAGCACCTCAGTGACGAGCGACTTGAACTCCTCCATGTCGCGGTCGCTCACGTCGCCGCCCTTTTCCTTCGCGAGCGCCTTCTGCAGCGAGCCGCGCTGATCCATTGCCGCCGCCGCTATTACCCCTCGGCTATTCGAGACCGCCTTCATCCCTGAGAGCTTCCCTGGCGTCATTTTCATA
>CBIHMX010000013.1:0-13335 GCA_966211115.1 uncultured Gemmatimonadaceae bacterium
CTTGCAGGCTGCCGACGCTGGCCCTAATGTTAGGACAACCTAAATTGTATGTTTGCTCACCTGAAGTTACTCGGCCACGGGCACGAGCAGTATTCGCGCGAATTCGCCCAGTCGGCGCCGCCTCGATCCTCCAATGACCGCTCCAGAACTGACCCCACCGCCATCACCCGACGATCGAAACACCACGGCTGAGTCCGGCTGGAGAAGAACGCGCGTAACTCCCAGCTTGGCAGAGGTTTATCGGACAATACCCGTCGGCCAAGGACACTGGTTCCGGAAGATCCTCGCCTTCGCCGGACCCGGCTACCTCGTCGCCGTCGGCTACATGGACCCCGGCAACTGGGCCACCGACCTCGCTGGCGGGTCGCAGTTCGGGTACACGCTCCTCGCCGTCATCCTGCTGTCCAACCTGATGGCGGTTCTCCTCCAGGGATTGTCGTCCAAGCTTGGCATCGTCACCGGACGCGACCTCGCACAGGCCTGCCGCGACCACTACTCACCGCCAGTCGCGTTCGGCCTCTGGGTGCTCTGCGAAATCGCCATCGCCGCCTGCGACCTCGCTGAAGTCATCGGCACCGCGATCGCCCTGAACCTGCTCTTTGGTATCCCGCTCGCCTGGGGCGTGACGCTCACCGCCCTCGACGTGCTCCTCGTCCTCTACCTGCAAAACAAGGGATTCCGCTGGCTGGAGGCGCTCATCATCTCGCTCGTGGCGGTGGTGGGTCTCTGTTTCCTGTTCGAGATCATCATTTCCCGCCCCGAGATCAGTGGCGTGCTGAAGGGTTTCGTGCCGAGCGCGGAGATCATCCGCAACCCGGCCATGCTCTACATCGCGATGGGCATCCTCGGCGCCACCGTCATGCCGCACAACCTGTACCTGCATTCCTCCATCGTCCAGACGCGCAAGTACGAGGAAACCTCGGCCGGAAAACGCGAGGCCGTTCGCTATGCATTCATTGATTCGACCATTGCGCTCTCATTCGCGTTGTTCATCAACGCCTCGATCCTGATCGTCGCCGCGGCCACGTTCTACAAATCAGGGAACACGCAGGTCGCCGAAATTCAGGATGCCTATCACCTGCTGTCACCGCTCCTTGGCGTCGGCGCCGCCAGCGTCGTGTTTGCGCTCGCCTTGCTGGCGTCGGGGCAGAGCTCGACACTCACCGGAACCCTGGCCGGCCAGATCGTGATGGAGGGCTTCCTCAACCTGCGCATCCGTCCATGGCTGCGACGGCTGATTACTCGCGGAATTGCCATTGTGCCCGCCGCAACCACGGCCATCTTGTACGGCGAATCAGGAACCGCCAGGCTGCTGGTGTTGAGCCAGGTGATCCTCAGCATGCAGCTCTCGTTTGCCGTTTTCCCGCTGGTGATGTTCACGTCCGACCGCCGAAAGATGGGCGAATTCGTAAACCCCGGATGGTTGAAGCTGCTCGCGTACCTCGTGGCGAGTATCATCGCGACGCTCAACCTCTGGCTGCTCTACCAGACGTTCACCGGATGGATCTCCTGATGTACAAGCGGATCCTGGTATGCCTCGAGAATTCTCCGACCGATCAGTTCATCGTGAGTCACATCAAGCAGCTCGCGAAGCACTGTGCGGCGTCCCTGCTGCTGATCCATGTGGCGGATGGTTGGGCTGCTCGCAACATCAAGCACCTCGAGCTTCGTGAATCCGAGGAAATGCGTGACGACCGGGAATACCTGGAGCGGGTCGCCGCCGACTTCGTCACCACCGGCCTGCGCGCCGAGGCGTTGCTGGCGACCGGTGACCCGTCGTCGGAAATCACGTCCGCCGCCGAACGCGAGAAATGCGACCTGATCGCCATGGCGACGCACGGCCACAAGCTGCTCGGCGACATGATCCATGGCAGTGTCGCCACCTCGGTGCGGCACAAGTCGATGGTACCGGTCCTGCTCGTTCGAGCTCCAGCCAAACCAACCGCGTGACCGCGAAGAAAAAAAAGGCACCTCGTCCCACGCCGCGGATCGAATTGCTGACGGCACCGGTCGAGGATTACCTCAAGACGATCTACGCATTCGAGCGCGACGGCCGTTCCGCCGCGACGACCGATATCGCCCAGCGACTGTCCATCGCGCCGGCGTCGGTAAGCGGCATGGTGCAGCGATTGGCCGACCAGGGCCTGGTAGAGTACGAGCGCTACAAGGGCGTCCGTCTGACCGCCGCCGGGCGCAAGGCTGCGCTCAAGACCCTGCGGCGGCACCGGGTGATCGAGGCGTACCTCGTCCGCGCGTTAGGCTACGGGTGGGACGGAGTCCACGAAGAGGCGGAACGGCTGGAGCACGCCGCCAGCGACACGCTCATCGACCGGATGGCCGAAGCGATCGGCGAGCCGCTCACCGATCCGCACGGTGCGCCGATCCCAACGCGCGAAGGGAAGATCGATGAGACGGTGCACCAGTCGCTGGCCGATGCCGAAGTCGGCTCCCGCACGCGCGTGGTCCGCGTCGGCGACGAGGACCCGCGGATGCTGCGTTACCTGGATTCGTTAGGCCTCCGGCCCGGTGCCGAGGTGATCCTGACCGGCCGAGCGCCCTTCGACGGTCCGCTCACGATTCAGGTGGGCAGCGTCTCACAGCAGGTGGGGCCGGCGCTGGCCGCCCGGGTAATGGTGTCGCGACCCCAGGACCGGCCCGCGTCCTAGTCCCGGCGCGAGAGGCGAATCACCGCCACCGCCACGCCGGCGGCCGCGACGACGATACCCATGATCATCAGCGCCATGCCTTCGCTGTCCTGGCCCGGGTTCCCTCCCGACAGCGCGACGCCGATGAACGCCAGGCCGATTGCGAGCAGCGTTACGAACGCCAACCTTCGCTGGCGCGCCTCGTCTTCGGGGGAACCAGCCTGCTTCAACGAGGTCGCCAGCGCGGTCCGCACGTCAGCGTCGGTGAGGTCGGGGTGCTGCCGCTTGAACTCGCGCACCGTCTCGTCGAACCGTTGCCCGAGCTCGCGGCTGTACCGCGTCGGTGCCGGCGTGCGCTGCTGGTGCACCATCGGGATGAAGATCATGCGTCGACTACCTCGTCAGGTGTTTCCGGCCGGATCCGCCGGCCCGTCACCGGTTCCCCGGTCGCGCTGGACTTCCCGGCCCGACTCGCGCAGCGCGCGCCGCAGCAGGAACTCGATCTGGCCGTTCAGGCTGCGCAGGTCGTCGTTCGCCCACCGCTGGATCTTCTCCAGCAGCTCGGGATCGACCCGCAGCAGGAACGATTTTCGCTCAGCCATGTGCGCCCACCCTCGCACCCTCCGCACCCCTGCAGCCGATGATGATCAGTCCGGATGCAGGGGCCATGCGGGTTCTGCCAAACATCACTGGTAGATCGTCCCCGTATTCACGATGGGCTGCGCGTCTCGATCGGAGCAGAGCACGACCAGCAGGTTGCTCACCATTGCCGCCTTCCGCTCGTCGTCGAGCTGAACGATCGACTTCTCGGAAATCATCTCGAGCGCATTCTCTACCATGCCAACGGCGCCCTCGACGATCTTCTTTCGCGCCGCGATGATCGCACTCGCCTGCTGGCGCCGCAGCATCGCCGAGGCAATCTCGGGAGCGTAGGCGAGGTGGCTGATACGCGCCTCGATCACGTTGACGCCCGCCTTGTCGAGCCGATCCTGAATCGCCGCCTGGAGGCCCTTTGCGACTTCCGCGGGGTGTGTGCTCAACGCAATCTCCTCCACGAGGTGCGCATCGTACGGATACGACTGCGCCAGCGCGCGAACGGCCGCCTCGCTCTGCGTCTGCATGAAGTGCTGGTAGTCGTCGACCTCGAACAGCGCTTCCGCCGAATCGACGACCCTCCAGACCACGACCGCGCCGATCTCGATCGGGTTCGAGTGGTTGTCGTTCACCTTCAGCTTTGTCGTCTCGAAGTTCCGCACGCGCAGCGAGATTCGCTTCTTCGCGTAGAAGGGGTTGGCGTACCAGAGTCCAGCTTCGCGAACAGTGCCGACGTACCGTCCGAAGAGCGTCAGGACCCGGGCTTCGTTAGGGTTGACCGTGAAGAGGCCGGCCATGAGCAGACTGATGGCGACCATCGCGATGGCCCACAGGCCGACCCCCAGGCCGTTCTCGGCGTTGGCGGAGGTAATCACGCCAGCCAATGCCCCGAGGAGGGCGCCCAGGCCCAGCAGCAGCATCAGGAGTCCGTTGAACGGCTTGTGTACCTTCTCTCGCAGCATGCTCGATGGCTCCGTAATAGAGGTGGGTATCAAAATGATATCACTTCGATAGCGTGATGTCAAATCGCCCCGTTCGGCAGTGTAACTCTATGTGCAGTGGCAACTTGAACTATGTGAGCAGGTGATCGGCAACGAGTCAGGCTCTGGACTTTGGCCTTATCTCTGCGTTCCTGTTGTCCTGCGCTAAATCCAAGACATGCACATCGGCACCCAGGGCTGGAACTACGATTCCTGGATCGGCCCCTTCTATCCTGAAGGCACCAAGCCGGTCGACTTCCTGCGCGTGTATGCCCGGGCGTTCAACACGGTCGAAGTCGATTCGACGTTCTACGCCATTCCCGCCGCGAGCACCGTCCGTGATTGGGCGTCGCGCGTCGGTGACGAGTTTCGGTTCGCGCTCAAGCTGCCGCAGGAGATCACGCACGAGAACCGATTACGGAACTTTGCACCGGCGCTCGAACTGTTCTGCGATCGGGCTCGCGAGCTCGGACCGAAGCTCGGTCCCGTGCTCGTCCAGCTCGGACCCGAGTTCGGGCCATCGGAACTACCGGCGCTGGCGACGTTCCTGCCGGCGCTGCCGCGTGACCTGCGCGTCGCGGTCGAGTTCCGGCAACGTGGCTGGATTCATGACGGCGTCATCGCGCTCCTCGCCGAGCATAACGTGGCGTTGGCGCTGACCGATGCGCGATGGATTCCACGAAAGACGATGCTCGCGCTCGCCGAGCGGCCGACGGCTGACTTCACGTACATCCGGTGGATGGGGCCGGATCGCGAAATCGTCGACTATTCGCGTGTTCAGGTGGACCGGTCACGTGAAATCGATTCGTGGGCAAGCGTGTTAACGACGATACAATCCAGGATCGAGGTTTACGGTTATTTCAACAATCACTTTGCTGGTCATAGCCCAGCGTCGGCTCGCGAGCTCCAGAGCAAGCTTGATATACCCGTCGTCGATCCATCTCAACTCGGGGAACAGCTCTCGCTCTTCTGATCAAGTGCGATTTTCGCTGGGTTGGGACTTTGATTTTCACGGTGGAGCGAACACGGACGACTTGGATTTTTCGGGTGACCGCGGGTACTTCATTGGTGAAGCCTGGACACGCCACGCCGGGCTTTCTTATTCCAGCCTGGATATCGGGTGTGTCCAGGCTTTACCAAAGCAGTAAATCGGCTGTTATCCTGAAATCCAGTCATCCGTGATCACCGACCGTGAAGATCGAAGTCAACAAGAACCGCGGAAATCGCTGTCACGCGCAACAATGGCATTTGCGATTTTCGCGATCGCGGTGTCGATCGGCTGCATCAGGCTGGGTTTTTGGCAGGTGGAACGGCATAACGAGCGGCAGGCGAGCAACACGCAGATTACCGCCCGCCTCGTCGAGGCACCGGCGGAACTTCAGTCCCTGCCGCGCGACTCCCTGGTGCGCTTCAAGCGTGTTCGCACCGCCGGTCACTATGACTTTGCCAACGAAATGGTCCTGACGTCCCGGGGCAGGCACGGGGCGCCGGGCGTTCACGTGATAACGCCACTGCGACTGGAGTCCGGCGATTCCGCAATCCTCGTCAACCGCGGGTGGGCTTACGCCCCCGACGGAATGACGGTCGACCTCACGCTTTTCCGCGAAGATTCGAATGCCGTCGTGGTCGACGGATTCGTGGAAGATTTCTCCACCTCCGCCGGTCCGGTCTCGACGTCCAGCGTCGCGAACGCCATCAGGCGGCTCAACTACGACTCCATCAGGACACGATTGCCGTACGCGCTAGCGCCGGTCGTGGTCGTGCAGCGGCTGGATTCGGGCGAAGTCGTTGCGGTCGACAGGGGGCACCCGGTACGGGCGGATCCTCCCCCGCTCGACGAAGGTCCGCACCGTGCCTATGCGGTCCAGTGGTTTGCGTTTGCGCTCGTCGGCGTCGTGGGCACGGTGCTGGTGCTGCAGCGGGACCGCCGGCGTGGCACGAACGGTCGTTGATACGGTACTCTACTAAACGGGAAGTAGAGAATCGCCTTCGCGTTGTTTGGCGAAGACTCGAATTCAGGACGCAGCGCCACGTTCGTGAATCGCTGCGGGCATTCAGTCTGAGAGGATCGCATGGCTCCTCCGCAGTCTCTCGCCAATGAGCGCGAGGCGCGCGAAACCGCCGAGTCGGCGCGCGAGACACAGTGGGAACATCCGAGTTTCGTGCGGGAGCTCTTCCTCGGCCGGTTCCGTCTCGACCTGATCCATCCGCATCCGGAAACCGTCGACCCGGACGAAGCGGCGCGCGCCGAACAGTTCCTCGGCCGCCTCCGCGAATTGTTAGGCACCATCGACTCGGACGCCATCGACCGTGAGGGGGAGATTCCCGAGTCGGTCGTGCAGGGATTCCGCGACATCGGTGCGTTCGGCATCAAGATCCCGCGCGAATATGGCGGCCTTGGACTGTCCCAGATGACCTACATCCGGGCGCTGGAACTCGTGACCTCGCAGGACGGCAGCCTGACGGCCTTGCTCTCGGCGAGCCAGTCGATCGGCGTCCCGCAGCCGCTCAAGCTGTTCGGCACGGACGAACAGAAGCAACGGTTCTTTCCGCGGCTGGCGAAGGGGGCGATCAGCGCCTTTGCCCTCACCGAGGTCGATGCGGGTTCCGATCCGGCGAACATGTCGACGACGGCGACGCCGTCAGACGATGGCTCGTCCTTCACCATCAACGGCGAGAAGCTCTGGTGCACGAACGGCACGCGGGCCGACCTGTTCGTGGTCATGGCGCGCACGCCTGACGAGCAGCGGCCTGACGGAAAGAAGCGACGCCAGATCACGGCGTTCATCGTGGAGGGCACGGCACCGGGCGTGGAGATCGTGCACCGTTGCCGGTTCATGGGCCTGCGCGCGATGGAAAACGGCCTGATCCGGTTCAACAACGTGCGGGTGCCGCGCGAGAACATCCTCTGGGGAGAAGGGAAGGGACTCAAACTCGCGTTGATCACGTTGAACACCGGTCGCCTGACGCTCCCGGCCAGCGCCGCCGGCGGCGCCAAGACCATGCTGAGGATCTCGCGCGAATGGGCCGCGGCGCGCGTGCAGTGGGGGCAGCCGATCGGGAAGCATGAAGCGATCGCCAACAAGATCGGCCGCATGGCCGCCGATACGTTTGCGATGGAAGCCGTCGCCGAGTTATCGACGGCGCTCTACGAACGCGGCGACTACGATATCCGTCTCGAGGCCGCGATCGCGAAGATGTGGAATACCGAGATGGGATGGCGCATCGTCGATGACGCGCTGCAGATCCGCGGCGGCCGGGGATACGAAACGGCCGATTCGTTGCGCGCTCGGGGCGAGCCGGCAATCGCGGTCGAACGCGCAATGCGCGACTGGCGCATCAACCTGATCTTCGAGGGGACGTCGGAAATCATGCGGTTGTTCATCGCGCGCGAGGCCGTGGACCAACACTTCGACCTCGCGTTCCCGATCGTCAATCCCGACAGCACCATGAAGGAGCGGTTGGCGGGCCTCAGGCGATCGGCGCCGTTCTACGCGACCTGGTACCCGTCACGCTGGTTAGGCGCGCTGCGACCCGCGCTCTACTCCGAGTTCGGGAAGCTGGCCCGGCACCTGCGATTCGCGGATCGGGCGACGAACCGGCTTGGTCGCACGCTGTTCCACCAGATGGTGAAGCACGGTCCGAAGCTCGAACGGCGCCAGATGATCCTGTTCCGGGCGGTGGATATCGGCGCTGAATTGTACGCGATCTCGGCGGCCTGTGTCCGGGCACGGATGCTCGCCCGGCGCGGCCAGATGGAAGGCGAGCGGCTCGCGGACGTGTTCTGCCGGGAATCGCGTTCGCGGATCAAGCGCCTGTTCGCGTCACTCGATGGCCGGAACGACGGCGCGCATTATCGCCTGGCGCAGGAAGTGCTGCGTGGCGAGCACGCCTGGCTGGAGGAAGGCATCATGCCGCCGCCTTCTTCGCTCGTAACCGAGGATGCGGCCGGGCCGACTTCTCAACGAACGAGCGCGCCGATGGCTACGGTTCGTTAGCAATGACCTGACCCGGAATTCCTCGGAGCCGCGACAGCTAACCCCCTGACGCGAATCTTGCGGAAACGGCGGATCTCGCGAAGCGTTGTTTGCGTTGATTCGTGTAATCAGCGATGACTCGGTTCTCCAGTCGGTTGCCGTTCACTCGTTATTGGCCGCTGAAGGTTCAGGACAGCGATGGCGATCAACGAACCCCCGACGATCGTTCGGAGTTCGATAGGCTGCCCGAGAAACAGCGCACCCATCGCCGAAACAAAGAATGGCTCCGCGGTCGTGACGATGGCGGTTTGAACCGGACCCACCACCTGCAACCCGCGCAGGAAGAGTGTGAACGCAATCGCGGTGCTCAGTGTCCCCAGGCCGACCAGCCATGTCCACGGTAACACGGTCGACGGCAGGACCAGCTGGTTCGCGACGAGCCCCGCCAACAGGAAGATCGTCATCGCGCCGATCGACACCCAGGCCGTCGATACCACCGCGCTCACGCCGGTGCGCAACTGGTCGATCAGCGGAATGAACAGCGCATAGACGATCGCCCCCGACAGGGCCAGCAGCGCGCCTAACGGATGGAGCCCGCCGGCCCCCGGCCAGCCCACCATCACGCCGATGCCCGCAAACGACAGGGCCAGCGAAAAAATCCGCGTGCCGGTCAATCGCTCGGTGCCGAGCCATGCGGCGCGAAGCGCCACGAACACCGGAAAGGTGTAGAACAGGAAAACCAGTGTCGCCGCGGGAATGAACTCGAGCGCCGACAGGCTCAGGAACGCGATCACCGCCTGTCCCATCCCCCCGATGCCGGCCAGTTCGAGCTGGCGACGCCGGGGCAGCCGCATCGCCGCGAAACCTCCCGCGGCCGGGATCAGCACGAGGCTGGCAAAGACGTACCTCCCGGCCATCGCAGTCAACAGCGGAATGCCGGCTCCACCCAGCAACGCGGTAAAGATCGTGATGGTCGAAAAGCCGAACGCAGCGCCTACCAGCGTCAGCGTCGCAAATCCCCGCGTGGCGGCCTCGCTCACGCAAGTCCGAGTAGCAGGCGCGCGACGGTGAAATACACGACAATCCCCGTGACGTCGACGATGGACGCCACGAACGGCGACGAAGCGACAGCAGGATCGAACCCGACGCGGTGGAGCAGCAACGGCAACATCGACCCGACGACGGTGCCCGCGATCACGACGAGGATGATCGAAGTTGCCACCACGGCGCCAAAGCGTGGACCGTGAGACGTACCGACCATGACGAGAGCGAACCCGATGATCCCCAGGCAGGCGCCTAACGCCAACCCCTGCCCCAGCTCGCGCAGGAACACCCGCAGCGCGTCGCTTATCTCGACGTCCCCCACAGCGAGGGCCCGAATGATGAGCGTGGCAGACTGCGACCCGGAGTTTCCACCGGAACTGATGACGAGCGGTAGAAACGTGGCGAGGTAAGTCACGGCATTGAGTGTCGCCTGGTGCGAATCCATCGCCGTACTGGTGAAGATTCCGCCCAGGAACAGGACTACCAGCCAGCCGACGCGCCGCTTGAGCACATCCCAGAAGCTGGCCACGAAGTAGGGATCTTCCAGCGGTTGCACGGCACCCAGGCGCTGCACATCCTCCGTCTGTTCCTCGACAATAGCGTCAATGACGTCGTCGACAGTGATGACCCCAACGATCCTGTTGAATCCGTCGACCACCGGCACCACGACGAGGTCGTATTCTGAGGTAATCCGCGCAACTTCCTCGCGGTCGGCCGAAACCGGCACGGCCACCAGTTCGCGATGCATGACGTTGGCCACGGTGGCGCCCTCGGGCGCCGCCACCAGCTCGCGCAGCGACATGACGCCGACCAGCTTGCCGTCGGCATCGACCACATAGATCGCATGCATCGATTCGCGCCGCCCCGACCGTGCCGCGGCGCGGACGTCCGACAAGGCCGTCTCGATACTTGCCCCCTGATCCACCGACGCAAACTCGGTCGTCATCAGGCCGCCGGCCGTGTCCGGCTCGTACTGGAGCAGCTTTTGGGTTTCTTCCCTCGCCTCCTCCGTCAGGTCGTGGAGGATCTCGTCTGCCTTTGCCTCCTCGAGATCCTCCAGGATGTCCGCCCGGTCGTCAGGCGTCATCTCCGAAATGATCTCGGCAGCCTGTTCCGCCGTAGCGTGCTCCAGGAACTCGGCGCGCAGCTCTACATCGAGGTACTCGATGACCTGTGCGGCCCGATTGGGCGACAACGCGCGCAGGACGTCACCCACGCGATCGGGCGGTAACGCCTCGACGACGTCGGCGAGATCAGCCGCGTGCAATTCTTCCGTTTCCGCGGCCAGGCTGCCCGGCGCCTCTTCCAGCAGGTCGAGTATGTCGGGGACGAGCAACGCCGCGATCGGGCGGTCGGGCTTATGCTGGGCTGGCGTCATACGTCACGTCCTGCCAAGGGCTTGCGCTTGGTGAGCGATTTCGCGGGCAAGTTATGAGTGTCGTCAGGCGGCTACAAGCGATTTTCGCTGGTAGCGGGGAGATAGGGACGGTAAGGCAGAACACGGACTGCGCTGAGGACACGGAAGAACACGGATACACCAGTGAAAAGCAGAACCCGCGCCCGGGATCTCTTTACTTCTGCGAGAAGTCCTGGACGCGGGTTCTGTTTTTCACAGGGTATCGGTGTTCATCTGCGCCACCAGTGCAGCCCGCGTTCCTGCCTTACCCGTTCTTATCGCCCCTACTTGACTCCACAAACCAAATCATGCTACTCTAGTAGCACCTGATGCTACTGGAGTAGCACTAAAATGACACCACAGCGCAAATCGTCCGCCAATCCGTTGGATGTCGGCCGCCGGGAGCGGCAGATCATCGAAATCGTCTACCGGCTGGGTGCGGCTACCGTCGCTGATGTCCTCGAGGCCCTCCCAAACCCGCCGACGTATTCCGCCGTAAGGGCAATGCTGGGAAAGCTCCGCGACAAGGGTTTCCTCACCCAGGAAACGGACGGACCCCGCTATGTCTACCGGCCCGCCGTCCCCGCTGAGCGGGCGCGGCGGACGGCGATGAAGCAGTTGGTGGACACGTTCTTCGACGGATCGGTCGACCGGGCCGTGGTGGCGCTGGCCAACCTGTCCGACGCTAACCTCGACCCCGATCGACTCGATGCGCTCGCCAAGCGCATCCGCGCGGCACGACAGGAGGGACGATAAATGGAATTCACCTGGCTTCCCGATGCAGCATGGCGCGGCGCCCTCCTGCTGTCCATCGCGTTCATCGTCGCCCGGCTGCTGCGACCGCAGGCCGCTGCCGTGCGCCATGTATTGTGGGCCAGCGCGCTTGCTGCCGTCGTGGCGATGCCACTGCTCGCGATCATTGCCCCCGTCACCGTGGCGGTCAACGTGCCCAAACGCGTCTCGGGAATCTCCGCTCAACGCCTCACGCCACCTTCGGACAAAGATCCCTCGATTGCTGACGCCTCCGCTTCGAGCATCGATCAGTCGGCGCTGTCGTCGTCGGATCTCTCCGCTACGCCGCCAGTGACGCCGACCAACGAGCCGCCATGGTACGAAGGCCTGAGCGCGGTGGGTTGGGCGGTATCCATCTGGTTACTCGGCGTGGGCATCTTTGCCCTCCGGCTCATCGCGGGTTTCATCGCACTGGCCCGCCTGCGGCGGAGTGGCGTCGAATCGTCGCGCGAAACCGCGGAACTGGCTGAAGCATGCGCGGCCCGACTCGGGCTCCACGACGTCCCGCGAGTGATCGTGAGCTCGAAGGTTGCCATGCCGTGTGCCGCCGGCTGGCGCCGACCCGTCGTGCTGCTGCCTGACGAGTCATCCACCTGGTCGGCGGAGCGGATCGAGGTCGTGCTGCTGCATGAACTGAGTCACATCAGGCGCATGGACATCGTGCCGCACCTGCTCTCCGAAGTCGCGCGCACCGTCTACTGGTTCAACCCACTCGTGTGGCTGGCCGCCGCTCGACTCCGTGCCGAGGCGGAGCGCGCCACGGACGATCGGGTCGTGAACGCGGGCGCAAAGCCGTCGGATTACGCCGCCCATCTGCTCGACATCGTTCGCCAGTCCCGTCGGGCCTGGCATCCCGCACCGCTCATGCCGCTGGCGCGCCGCTCGGAATTCGAGGGGCGCATGCTCGCGATTCTCGAATCTGGAGGCACAATGCCCAGCGCACGAGGGGCCGTAGGAACCGTGATCCTCGTCGTCGGCCTCCGCCTCGGCGTCGCATCCAAGGACGCGGCGCCCTCGTCGGCCGCGGCGCCCACTTCACCGAAGGAAATCACCAACTACTCGCTGGATCAGAGCACGTCCACAGTTGCATCGGACGACAAGGTCGAACACGAGAGCACCGTGGAGCACGAAGAAGAATCGTCTTCCGCGCCGCGCGCGCCGCTTCAAAGCGGAGAGCGCGAGTCCGTTGTTGGTGCGCTTGCCGCGGCCCTTCGCGATCCGGTGGCATCGGTGCGACATGCCGCTGTCGAGGCGCTCGGGAATGCCCGGGACAGCGTCGCCGTTCGCGCGCTGATGGACGTCCTCCGCACGGACGAAAGTCCCGTCGTCAGGCGGAGCGCCGCCTGGTCGCTGGGCGAGATCGCCGACGCACTGGCGATTCCAGCCCTCTCCGAGGCGCTATCGCGTGACCGGGATGTCGAGGTCCGCAAGAACTCAGCGTCCGCGCTGGGCAGCATCGACGACGCCCGCGCGACGGCGGTACTCACGCAGGCGCTGGAGCGTGACGCCGAGGCGTCGGTCCGCATGGAAGCGGCCGAGGCGCTCGCCAGCATCGAGGACCCGGCTGCCACCGATGCGCTCATCCGAGTGCTCGATCGCGACGACGATGCCGGGGTCCGGCGGGCGGTGATCGAGGCGATCGACAACGTGGAAGGCAGCCGCGCGGTACCGGCGGTCACGCGCGCCCTGCGCGACGCCAACGCCGAAGTGCGGCTGGCGGCGGCCGAGGCGTTAGGCTCGATGGACGACAGCGAGGCTGTGCCGGCGTTGATTGCCATTGCTCGTGACCCGGAACCGGAAATCCGGCGCGCGGTCATCCAGTCGCTGGGCAGTCTCTCCGATCGCCGTGCCGTTGCCACTTTCACGGCGGCGCTGTCCGACGCCGATGTCGAAGTGCGCCGTGCCGC
>CBIHMX010000014.1:0-13316 GCA_966211115.1 uncultured Gemmatimonadaceae bacterium
ACGCGAGACGGGCGAGATCGATGGCGTCGGACGGATCCTGCCCGGCAACATGCGACGGCCGCCGCTGCCACGCGTGGTGCAGCACCGGCAGGTGATGCTGCGCGGCATACTGCATCACGGGATCGAGCAATGGATCGGACGCGCGGCGCGCCGCGGCGAGCTTGATACCGACCGCGCCGCGAGCGCGGCAACGCTCGAGCTCCTCGAGGGCGAATGCCGAGTCGTTAGGGTTGACGGCGGCCCAGGTCCGCACCCGCGACGGTTGCGCGGACTGCACCGCCAGCATGGCGTCATTCCCGGCAACCGTGTCGTCCGGCGATTGGAAGTAGGTCGGCGACGTGGCCCCCCACCGGCCCAGTATCGAACCGACGTGCCAGGTGATCCCGATGCGCTCGCCGGCGGCGAACCGCGCGGCATTCAACTCGCGCCAGCCGGGGCGGCCGGATCCTTCCTGGTAGAAATGAGCGTGGACATCGATCAGCGGTCCATCGCCCGCGAGCGGTGCCGCCCCGGCCGGCGTCACTCGTCGCCGGCCGGCGCGTTGGTGATGGCGACGAGTGCTGAGCTCGCGCAGCGCTCGATCTCCACCAGGGTGTCCTCTTCGTCGTGGGCCAGCGAGGCGTAATTGTACGCGCCGCGCTTGAACAGCACGCCTTCGCGAATGGATTCCTCGAGGAACTGGCGTTCGACCGAAGGATCGTCGAACCTGATGAACCACATCTGGTCGAGGCCATCGACCGTCACGCCCTCGATTCCACTCGCCTGAACGGCGGCGGCGACCGAAGAGCGTATGCCGGCACCGATTCGGGCCAGCGAGGCGCAGATGTCCTCTTCACCTTCATAGATATCCAGCACCGCCAAGGCGGCGGCGATCGACATCGACTCGCCCGCCAGCGTGCTGGAGATCCAGGTATGGCGCGCGGCGTCCATGACGTCGCGCTTGCCCACGACCGCGGCGATCGGGAAACCGTTGGCCATTGCCTTTCCGAACGTGGCCAGGTCGGGTTTCACGGCCGACAGTTCCTGGAATCCACCACGAGCAAGCCGGAATCCCGTCTTCAGTTCATCGAAGATGAGGACCGCGCCGGTCTGGTCGCAGAGCCGCCGGGCCGCAGCGATCCATTCCTCGCTGGGCAGCCTTTCGACGACCGGCTCGAGGACGATCGCGGCGAGATCCGTTCCGGCGCGCTGACATGCCGCTTCGAGCGCTGGCACATCGTCGAAGGGAACGGCCTGGAATGCCTGACGAGTGCCGGGCGGGATGCCGTCGCTCGTGCTGCTCCAATCGTGCCAGCCGAAGTAGCCACTGCCGACGACCGAGTTCCGATTGGTCGCCGTTCGCGCGATGCGGATCGCCGCCGATACCGCGTCCGCGCCACTCTTGAGGAACCGGACCTGCTCGGCGATGGGGATGAGGTCGCCCAACCGTTCGGCGAGTTCGACCTCCGAGGTGTGCGCCAGTCCGGCGACGTTGCCACCGGCGGCGGCGGTGATGGCGGCTCGCAGGATTCGCTCCTCGGCGTATCCGATCGCCACCGAACCCAGCGCCATGGTGCAATCGATGAGCGTGACGTCACCGGGCGTCGTCAGGCGGCATCCACTGGCGCGACTGAAGTGGCTCGGACCGCTGTCATTCCCGTCTCCGTAGAGTGCGTCCGGACGCTTGCTGCCCGTCGAGGATCCTCCGGGAATGACATCGGCAGCGCGTGCGCGCCACGATCGCTCGAGGTCTTCGCCGCTTTCGTCCCACTCGGGGGGAACGTCGGACTCGGGTTCTTCCGCTTCTTCGGCGACAGCTTCAGCACCGGAGTCGGGATCCGTTTGGGGAGCATCTTTTTTTCCGCGGAAGAGACGGCCGAAGGGCATACGGAATTATAGGTAGAGGGCGGAAGGTGGAAGGCGGCTTCTACTCCTCAGGGTTAATCGCCGGGGATTCAGGTGTCGAGGCCAGGCGGCGCTTCACACGTTCCAGGTTCTTTACCACTTCGATGGCCATGGCTCGCATGAGGGAAAGTTCGCGCGCGTTGGGATCCGCGCGGGCGACGAGCGAACGCAAGGTACGCAGCACGTGTTCCGGATACCGCGTCTTGAAGAACTCGATCGCCTTCATCGCGGCCTCGGCGTCGGCGTGGAAGCGCTCGATTTCCTCCACTGGGGGCGGCGGCGAGTCCTTGCGCGGTGGCTTGCGCGCCCGGGTCGCATCCCCGGCGGCAATGTGGAGTTCGTAGAGCGCCACCATGACGGCCTGGGCCAGGTTGAGCGAGGCGTAGCCGGTCGTGGGAATGGTCACGTGCAGCTGGGCCCGGTCCAGCGCTTCGTTAGGCAGGCCGCGGTCCTCTCGCCCGAACAACAGCGCCACCGGACCTTCCTCGACCGCATCCAGCACGCGAGATGACACCTCGCGCGGCGTGGCGATGTCCCAGCGAGCCGCCCGGTGTCGTGCGGTAAAGGCGGCCACGAGCACGCAGTCGCTGATCGCGTCGTCGAGCGTCGAGTGCTCCTTCGTGTTCTTCAGGATGTCGCCTGTATCGTGGGCGATGCCTTGCAGGCGCCACGGGTCGATCGGAACCGCGTTCACGAGCCGCAGGTCGTGCACGCCCATGTTCTTCATCGCGCGCATGGCCGCGCCGACGTTGATGATGTTCTGTGTTTCAAACAACACGACCCGGACCCCGCCGAGCTGCGACTCACTCATCGCGCACTACCATCGGCAGCAGGGCGTCGCGGTCCTGGCGGTCGCCGAGCAGCCAGGCCCAGCCGGTTCCCTTCCCGCTCAGCACCAGCTGGCCACGCCGTCGTTCCCGGCCGGCCGGCATCTCGTTCACAACGACGTCGAGGCCGAACCTGGCGTCCCGCGCGCCTAACGCGTCCCGCGGGATGCGCACCGACACCGTCCAGCCGCCGTGGATCGTCGGGAACTCCACAGCGAGCCGGGCCCAGCGACCAGGACGCGCGGATCGGAACGTTGGCGGCGTCCCCGCGACTGCTCATCCGGATCGTACCTGGCTCCGGCTCCGGCACGAGAAGCCAGGTTGCCTCCACCGGACGCCCACCAGTGCCTGGAGCCGTGAGGTGAATCTGTACGCCGTCGCTGTTCACGTCGGGATGCTCATTGTCGAGAGGATTGTCGGCGCGCGCCTGCGCAAAGTTCGGTTTCGTGCTCCTGACATGCACGTCGATGAATATCTCACCGTCGGTCGCTCCTATTTCGACTGTCGCGGTCGGCGAGCCGGCTTCCTTCCACGTCGACTCGGTGCGGCGGTAATTCTCCTCACCCATCTCGAAGCGCGCTCCTGGATGACCGCGCGAGCTGGCGGATATCACGAGTGGAGCGCGCTCCGCGGCAACCCGAACGGTCCGTACCGGCCGAACCTGGCGCCGTCCGTCGAGCACGATCGCGACGCCATCGTGCGTCACTTGCCAGGTATCCGCCGCGACGCGATGCGAAAATGTGGATGGCCCGATACGGACATCGAACACGTCGTTCTCCGGCCGGGTCATGACCGGTTGCCCGCTCCATGACCACGAAGAGGTGAGACAACCACTGTTTCCGCGCAGCCGAAGCAACAGAAACGTTCGTGCATGTTCACGTGGTGGGCCCGGCGCCATGGCCCGCCACCACTCGTGCGTCACATTGGCGACGACTGCGCCCTTTACATGCGATGACTCGACTTGCCATGGGATCGACCGGCCCGGAGCCGTTGCCGCATCCGAGACGAAGCCGAACCCGTCCTCGATGCCCGTTTCGCCAGGCAGCGTCGTGGGATTCCAGCGGGCGCCAACCACGTCGGCTTCAATGTGCATCGGCACATCGAGTTCGACCTCTCGATCGGCGTGCCACTCGATTCGATCCACGAGATCGCCCGGCCCGACCACCACCGTCCGCCTGACGAGTACACCGGGCGCGATCGAGGCCTCGGCATCGATCCACGACCAGCCATCCCGCTCGTCCCAGGCGCGCAACGTTCCCGCCACCGGCAACTGCGAACGACCATCGACGAGCGGGGCGTTGTGCGCGAGCGTGCTCCGGTACCAGTGCAGCGCCTTCTCGACGTACGACCCTGTACCGACGTCCTCGAACACGCGGTGCTCGCCGAGGACGAGCCAGAGGTTCAAGCGGTCGGGATGGCCGTGGCTTCCCCCGCGGTGGCCGTAGTCCAGCGCAACGTACGTGCGACCGTCGTCGCGCCGAACGACCGCGAACCCCTGTCCCTCCATCAATGCCGACGACGCGTTGGCGGCCTCACCGGCCGGCGCGTCGGGTGGTGCAAAGAGCAGTGACTTCCAGCCGAGGTCCGCTCTCGTCAGGCGGACGGCGGGGACATTTCGTTCGGCTTCAGCGGTCGACCGCCATCGCGCCGAGTCGCCGGGCTGGCCGTGGTCGTAGATCGACGCCAGGCCGGCGGAGAGTTCTGACGGTTCGTCGACGCAGGCGCGCCCCAGCTCGAGCGACTCGGCGATGCGCCATTGCCGCAGCGACGCCCGGTACTGGGAGTCCCGTCGCGCCGGAAACGTGTAGTCCGGGAGTGCGGTGCGCAGCGGCGCGACGAAGCCGAGTTCAAACCGCTCGCGCTGGTCCCGCGGGACGCTCGCACCGACGCGGGTCGCCAGTTGGACCAGGTGCCACACGCCACGATGGGCGAACAAGTGGTAGTTCTCACCCTCGTACCACGTGCCATCGGCGAGCATGCCTTCACGCAGGAGCCGGTCCGTGGAGTGTAGCGCGCGATCTACCAGGTCGCTCTTGTCGAGTAGCAGGCCGGCGGCACCTAACGCGGCGGCGTTCCAGACCTGGCGGTTGGACAGCCCTTCGTCGTACGAGGCGACCAGTTCGCTGGACGGCGCCAGAATGCGCTCCCGGACAGGGCCCGCGACGGTCGACGCGCCGCCACCTTCCAGCAGTGAAACGGCGAGCGAGAGCTGCAACGACCAGATCGACTCGAGATACGTGCTGAAGAACACACGGCCAGGCCCGAGGACGTTGTCCTGGTTGGGGTATTCGAGGTACGCCGCGGCGAGCTTGAGCAGGATCGCTTCCGCCAGCGCCCGATGGCGCCCGTTGGTCCGGACCCGCCACAATGCCGCGGCATGCACCGCCCGTTCGGCAAGCCAGAGCTGGTAGCCCATGATCCACCAGCGGTAATGCTCATCGCCTTTGTACTCGGTCCCGCACATCGGGCATCGGTGCCGGAACGGGCTCCGGGGATCGAACTCGAGGAAGGATCCATCTCGCTCGCATCGCCCGCCGCGACGCGTCATGCGGGCCTTTTCGCGGGGAACGAACACGTCCTCGTCAGGCAGCAGCCGATCGAGATCGGCGGCGAGGGAGTCCGCGAGTGGCGCGAGCGGACCATTGGCCAGCGCTCGCCGTTGTTCGATGCTGCTTTCGTCAGCCAGCAGCATCAGGTGCCGGCGCCGGCCGGTTCAAGACGCCAGCGAACGAGTGTCGCCATCTCGCCGCGCAAGTCCATGCGCACGGCTTGCAGGCGGCGCGACAACCCCTGCACGCCACGCGCATGGTAGATCCAGGAGACCGGCACCTGGGCCGACAGCTCCCGCTGGACCGATCGCCACGCATTGGCGAGCGCGGCATCCGTCCCAGCCGACGTCACGGCGGCGAACATCGCGTCCAGCCGCGGCGTGTGATAGCCGGCGTAGTCCAGTGCGCCGCCGGCGAGACGGCCATCGAACATCGAGGCAAGGTGGGACAGCGACAGGTCGCCGCTCACGCCCGTGTACAGCGCGTCGAAGTCCTTCGGCGCTTTCCGGGCCGTGGTGAGGAATGCGCCGTGCTCCATCTGCCGGATATCCATCTGGATTCCGTGTTCGCGCAGGTCCGCCTGAATGAGCTGCTCGATCGCGTTGTCGCTACTGCCCACCGTCAGCAGGGTGAATTGGAGCGGCTGACCGTTGCGCTCGCGCGCTATGCCTGACGAGCGCCAGCCCGCCGCATCGAGCAGTGAGTCGGCCTCGGCGACGGTGGGCCGCCGTCCCGCTTCGTACCACGGATGGGCGTTGCTGACCGGCCCATCGGCCGGGACGCCAAACCCCGCGAGGGCGACGTCGATGACGCGTTGCCGGTTGATGAGGGCATCGATCGCGTGCCGGACGCGAACGTCGTCGAACGGCGGCCTGGCGCTGTTGAACACGATGGCGGTCACGAACGCCACCGGATAATCGACCACGCGGAGTGCCGGATCATTCGCAACCAGTGTGGCCATGGTGGGTGCGATGCCGGCCACGTGCAGGTCACCGCTGACCAGTCCCGCGAATTTCGTCGTGGCCTCATCGACGACCGCGATGACGAGCCGGCGGACCGCGGGCGGACCGCCCAGCGAGTCAGGGAATTCAGCCGCGCGTTCGAAGATCCAGCGGCGTCCGGCGTCGCGCCTGACGAACCGGAACGGTCCGTTGCCCGTCGGCGCCATGGCAAAGGCCTGCTGGCGGAAGGACGAATGTGGCACGTCTCGCAGCAGGTGTTCGGGAACGATCGGCAACTCGCTCAGGATCGGAGGCAATCCCGGTGGCGCAGATGAAAAGGAAATCACGAACGTCGTGTCGTCGGCCACTGAAACGGAATCGATCGTGACCAGGTCCGACGCGCGTGGAAAGCCGGTGGCCGGGTCCCGGGCGGCATCGATCGTGAATGCCACGTCGCGCGCGGTCGTCGCCGGTCCGTCGTGCCACATCAATGACGGAAACAGGTGCATCGTCAGGCGGCGGCCGTCCTCGGACCACTCCCAGCGGCGCGCGAAGTACGGCTGTGGCACCAGCGCCGAGTCAAGGCGCGTGAGCGTCACGAACAGCGCGTGCCGCTGCACCTGCCTCGCCAGCGGATGGATCGTCACCAGCGGATTGGCTGATTCCAGGTCCGCCCCGGACGCAAAGACCACCACATCGTTGGTGCTGGCCACCGCGCACGCCGAAAGCAGCAGAAGAAGCGACGCCCGGCGCGCTGACCGCCCGAGGCGTGCGAGATCCCCCTGTGTTGCCGCGAGTCGAAGCGCCATTTTCACCGCGTGCCCTACCTCGCTCGTCGTGGTGCCGCCGCGCTGGGACTCATCTGGCTGGTCCTCACGCTCACGTTCGTGTTGCTGCAGGCGGCACCTGGGGACGCCGCCGACCTCCTCGTACCACCCGATGCAACGCCCGAGGTTGCCCGCCAGCTCAGGCAGGAACTCGGCCTCGACCGCCCGCTGCCGCAACAATATGGAAGGTGGCTGGGCAACCTGCTGCGTGGAGACTTCGGTGAGAGCTTCCGGCGGCGCGAACCGGTCCGGCAAATGCTGGCGGACGCCCTGCCGGTATCGATCTGGCTGGGCAGCCTTTCGCTGCTGCTGACGTTTGTCGTGGGGATTGCCGTGGGTGCGTTGCAGGCGGCGAAGCGGGACACCTGGCTCGACCGCGTGATGACCGGACTGACGACTGCCGTCTATGCCGCTCCCAGCTACTGGCTCGCACTGACGGCGATCGCGGTCTTTACCTACGGCCTGTCTCGCGTCGGGGCACCGGCCTGGATGCGACTGCCGGCCTTCGGCCTGACGAGTCCCGCGTCGGACGCCGGCGGGCTCGCCATGTTGCCCGACCTGTTGCGGCATTCGGTGCTGCCGATCGCCGTGCTCGCCGCGGTCGGCGCCGCCGTCATCGCTCGTTATGCACGCACCGCCCTCCTCGACCTCTCGCGCGCCGAATGGGTGCGAACCGCCCGCGCCAAGGGACTCGGCCCGCGGCGCGTGATGTTCCGGCACCTGTTGGCGAATGCGCTGCCGCCGCTGGTGGTTCTGCTGATGCTGGCGCTGCCCGGTGTCGTCGCAGGATCGGTGTTCGTCGAATCGATTTTTGCGTGGCCTGGCATGGGCCGCGTCATGCTCGAGGCGATCAGTGCGCGCGACTATCCGGTCGTGATGGGCGCCACCGTTGTGTACGCGGGGCTCGTCGTACTCGCCAATGCGGCGTCGGACGTGCTGCTCCATGTCGTCGACCCGAGGCGGCGCCTGTGACGCGGACGGAGCGCTGGGCCAGCGGGCTCCTGGCGGTACTGGCCGTGGCCACCGTCATCGTGCCGATGATGGCACAGCAGGATCCGCTGGCGATCGACGATGTGCTGGGCGCGCGCCTGGTTGGTCCGTTCTCGACCGATGATGCGGGCCGGTTCCACCTGCTGGGCACCGATCGCTTCGGCCGCGACCTGTTCGTTCGCATGATGCTGGCCGGCCGGCTGTCGCTGGCGATCGGCGTGGGCGGGTCGGCGCTGGCGGGTCTCATAGGTGTGGCGGTCGGGGCTGCGGCCGGCTGGTGGCGGGGCGCATTCGATCGCCTGGCCATGGCGGTGTCAGACGCGATGCTGGCGATCCCGCGTCTCATCCTCCTGTTGATGTGCGCCGCCCTCTGGCGTCCGGGCACCACCACGGTGCTGGTGGTACTGGCGGCAACGGGTTGGATGGGCGTGGCGAGGCTGGTGCGGGCCGAGGTGATCGGGGCGCGCGAATTACCATGGGCAGACGCGGCGCGGGCGATCGGCAGCACGCCGCTCCGGGTCCTGGCGCGTCACGTGCTGCCTAACGCCATGGGGCCGGCGATCGTGGCGACGACGCTGGGAGTCGGCAACGCGATCCTGCTCGAAAGCGGGCTGGCTTTCCTGGGCCTCGGGGTGCAGCCGCCACAACCGAGCTGGGGAAACATGATCGCCGGTGGCCGGGAGTTGATCGTGACGGCACCATGGGTGGCGATCGCGCCGGGCGTCGCGCTGATCCTGACCGTGCTGGGGTGCACGCTGCTGGGTGACGCGATGCGGGACCGGCTGGCGGGTGAGGTGGTCTCGACGCTTGGGGACAGGGCGTGAAGCCTGAAGGCGATGGCAGCCTAACGCGCGAGGATCGTCACGATCGCTCGTGCTGAGGCAATGAAGGTGACCTGACCGTCGTGGACCGGGAGTGATTCACCAGGTGATTCGTCGAGTCGTGCGAACCTGGCTTCGTTGATGCCCGCCAGGCGCCAGGTGCCCTGCCCGTCGTGATCCAGGAGGTTTACGCAACGCAGGACGATCCACTGACCGTCGTCGCTGTCCTTGATCGTGGTGGCGGCGAGGCCATCGCCCGAAAGTTCGGCGCCGCGTACGACCGCCGGCGGCGCGATGGCGGTGCGCCACGTCTCGCCGCGCAACGGATGCAGCACGTCGTCGGCCAGTCGCGCGATGTGCGTCGTCACGTCGTCCGACCCGGCGCCGTGGATGACGAAACCGAATCCGGCCTCGAATTCGCCGATGGACTGGGCGAGCGGCGTCTCGACGGGATAGCCGGCGTGGCCGGGACGCTCCGGCAGGTTGTGCCGCGATAGCTCACCGACCGCGCGCAGGAGCGTAATCCAGATCATGCCATCGGTCGTCGCCTCGTATTCGGCCAGCCCGTCCGACCAGATCGTGGCGCCTGACGAGGAGGAAAATGCCGACACATACCGGTGCAGCGGGGCGGTCGGTGGCACGGATTCAACGGCGCTCATGGGAGGAACGATCGGTTCGCGGACTACCGATCCGAACGCGGCATCAGCCACGACACGGGGCGCCGGGATGCCGGTGGCAAATCCCAAACGGAGGCGAACGTCACTGGCGCGGTTTTCCCCTCTCACGAAAACGCGCACGAACGGAGACCCGGCATCCAGCTGGATGACCGTGGCGAGCACCTGGGAGACCGCGGGTGAACGGCGGCCGGCACCGGCGGCCGTCGTCAGCTTCCGTTGAGGTATGGGGATGCGCCAGTCGCACGCGAGTTCGACGCGCAGCGGACCTTTCGCCACCACGCGGGCGCGCACCAGCCGGCCGCGAACGTGCGTGCCCGCTATCGGCGAACGCGTATACAGATCGCCCTGCTCACCCTCGGCCTCGACCGCCAGCCAGTCGTCGATAATGGTGTCCGTACTCGTCAGGCGTAGCCGGTCCTCCAGTGCATCGACCCTGATCGTATGTCCGAGGATCGATCGCCCGTCGGCGCGCACCGGCTCCGGCGGCGACACCGCGCGCCGCCGCTTCTCGCTGATGGGCAACGTGACCAGGCCGGTGCCGGGAACGTCCGGTGCCCAGACCAGCATACGCCGACGCTCGACGAGGCGGTTCCACGGGTAGTGACGCGACGCTTCTTCCCGGACGAACATCCGCTTGCGCGACAGTTCCTGCGACGGCAACGGCGGTTCGCCGATCGACACGCCGGACGTCCGGCGCACCCGTGGCTCGATGCCCGCCGACGCTGGGCCCACCGGTGCATCGTCGAGCACCAGGTCGACCTCCACCTCGCTCACGCCGGCGCGCGGCCTCGCGGACACGTTGCGCAGGACCAGCTTGGGAGACCAGCGCGCGGGATGCCGGCGCGCCTCATTGGCATCGTGCCCGACGAGCGACATGAGCGCCGCCTCGCGTACGGCGATGGCCGACGCCTGCGCTTCGACCAGGCGCGCCCCCCTGGCCACGGCCACAGCATCGACGCTGCAACCGCAGAGCGTATCGTGTGGCTGGCACTGGAGCAGCGGCTTCCAGGCCGCCGACACCAGGGCGCGCCGATCCACGCCGTCCCCGAACATTCTTGCCAGGGCCGCCCATGGCTCGGTGTCGCGGAGCAACAGTGACTCCACCTTTGCATAACGACGCTTGAGGGCGGATCGACTCGAGAGCGTGCCCTGCAGCGTCCAGGTATAGCCGTAGGAGTCGCGGAGTTCTCCGCTCACGACCGGCAGCGCGACGGTTCCCGCCCGACGTATGAGCTCCTGCCCAAACTCCCCCAGGGACGATCGCACCACCTGGTGAGGAGACGCGGCCGCGGTGAGTGCCGCGATGGCATCGGCGAGGTTGGCCTGTGGCGCATGGTGATCGGCGCCGGCCGGCAGTAACGCGAGACCAGTCGCGGCCCGCGGGCCCAGGACGTCGAGTGTCGCACGCCACCGCTCCGCCGCCGCCGCGGATTCCGGCGGCAGGTGCGAACCGAATTCATAGCCGTCCGGCGGGAGGTGGTACAGAACCGCCGACGACTCGTCAGGCGCGCGCCAGGTGGCGGCATCGCCGGCGGGATGCAGGCGTCCGCCATACCCGCGCCAGAGGACGATCACCGGGAAGCCGAACCCGGATGCGATGGCGGGCAGCATCACCGGATGACCGAACGAATCGGGGCAATAAAGCACGTCCGGCGGGGTTGCCCGCAATGACCGCATAACGCGAGCGCCGGCAAGCAGGTTCCGCACCAGGCCTTCACCCGACGGGATGAGTGCGTCGGCCAGGACGTACCAGGGGCCGGCCTCGATCACGCGCTGTCGGAGCGCGGCGGAAACATCGGCGGCGCGCTCGGGACGGACGTCGAGGTAGTCCTCGAGCACGATTGCCTGGCCATCGAGCAGAAACGGGGAACCGGCGCGGCCGTCGAGGATCTCGTCGATGAGCGCAACGAGACGCGCCCGGAACTGGCCGACGGGTCGATACCATTCCCGATCCCAGTGCGTGTGCACGACCAGCCGGACATCGAGGTGCTTTTCCGGCTCCCGGATCGTCATATGCCGGAGTTTGGGCGCGGTGCCGCGCGGCTGCAAGAACGGCGTTCGGTGCGCATTCAGGGCCACGGATGTGGATAACAGGATCTGGTATCTGAATCTGCAGCCGTCGAGTTTCCCTGATCCCTGAAGCGTCCAGTCACGACCCTCACGTACTCATGCCAAGCCTTTCGGAATTCTGGGCACTCCTGCACGACCTGCCGGCGCTGGTACAACTCGCCGGCTACGTCGGGCTCGTTGCCATCATTTTCGTTGAAACCGGGTTCTTCTTCGGCTTTTTTCTTCCCGGGGATTCGTTGCTCGTCACCGCCGGCCTGCTCATTGCCACCGGTCTGGACATGAACGTTTACCTGTTGGGCTTGCTGCTCAACGCGGCCGCCGTGGCGGGGGACGCACTGAACTACTGGGTTGGCCGTATCACGGGCCCGAAAATATTCGTGCGAGAAGAATCCTTCTTCTTCAAGCGCAAGCACGTCGAGCGCGCCCATGAGTTCTACGTCAAGCACGGCGCCAAGACCATCGTCATCGCCCGGTTCATGCCCATCATCCGGACGTTCGCGCCGCTCGTGGCCGGGGTTGCCAGGATGGACTACAGGATCTTCGCGCTCTACAACGTGATCGGCGGAACAGCATGGATCTGGAGCATGCTCTTCACGGGATACTTCCTCGGTCGCTACGTTCCGGGCATCGACAAGTACATCGAACTGGTCATCATCGTCGTGATTTTCCTGTCGATCCTGCCGGGCATCATTGCCTGGTGGAGGGAGCGCAAGAAGGTGCCACAGGTGCAGTGAGTGGCGGGCACTCCGGACGATGTGACCTCACTTCCGGAGAACGACCGCAATGGCTCACTCGCTGCCCTCTCTGCCGTACGCGTTCGATGCGCTCGAGCCGCACATCGACGCGCAGACGATGCAGATCCATCATGGCAAGCATCATCAGGCGTACGTCAACAACCTGAACGCGGCGCTCGACAAGCACGCGGCGCTGCACGAAAAATCCCTCGAAGCCATCCTCGCCGACCTGGCGAGTGTGCCAGAGGCCGTTCGCGGTGCCGTGCGGAACAATGGCGGCGGCCACTGGAACCACTCGTTGTTCTGGACGCTGATGGCGCCAAGCGGTGGCGGAGATCCCACCGGCGCACTGGGGACCGCGATCACGTCGACGTTCGGCGCGTTCGACAAGTTCAAGGAGCAGTTTGCCGCGGCGGGTGTGTCGCGATTCGGGTCCGGGTGGGCCTGGTTGATCCGCAAGGGCAGCGCGCTGTCGATCGTCTCGACGCCGAACCAGGACAACCCCCTGATGGACGGCATCGCTGCGCGCGACATCCTGCTCGGACTCGACGTGTGGGAACACGCCTACTACCTGAAGTACCAGAATCGCCGGCCGGACTACATTGGCGCGTGGTGGAATGTGGTGAATTGGAAGGCGGTTTCGGATAGGTTTGGATCGTGATTGGGTGAGTTACAGGCTGCGTTAGGGGGTGCGTTAGGGCGTGAATTGGGACGTGAATTGGGACGTGAATTAGGGCGTGAAGAGGGGCGTGAATTAGGGCGTGAGGGGGACGTGAAGAGGGACGGGTTACCCCGTCAACTCTTCGACTGCCCTAATTCACGCCCCTATTCACGCCCCTTTCACGCCCTAAATTCACGCCCTTTCACGCCCGAATTCACGCGCGAATTCACGCCCAAATTCACGCCCCAATCCACGCCCCTATCCACGCCCCAATCCACGCCCCAAAATACGCCCAAAATACGCCCTAGTTCACGCCCCACTTCACTCTCTCACTT
>CBIHMX010000015.1:0-13268 GCA_966211115.1 uncultured Gemmatimonadaceae bacterium
GAAGTCCGCTGGATACTTCGACGGGTCGGGGAAGGGTTCAGACGTCATCAGACTTACTCTCGTAAGGGGCACCAATAGCCACGTGCCCGAAAAATGTCTCACCGGTGCCGCAGACGAGAGACCTTGTCTGCGCGTCGTCGAGGGTTATGTCTTTCCGTGGCAACGTGTGGCGCTAGGCGGCGCAACCTCGGACCCTTTCCTAAGTCCTGCCGCGTCTGCCAGTTCCGCCAGTCCCCGCTGAATGCGATTACGCGGTAACGCAAGAAAACCAGATCGCGGACGACGCGGAAGCTGACGGATCGAGACGGTTCTGATTCTCGGGAAATTCGCGCATCCGGTGTTGACAGCCTTGCACATTGCTACGCACGGGGGCGAAGAACTCAAGGTACACGCCGAACCGTGACGCGCCCCGTCCGCCTTTCCGACACCTCGTACGGTTCCATTTTTCGCGATACGCACACCTCACGTCCGTTGCGTATTTCGGTGCGAGCACACACTTCCCGGGTCCTGCGCACCGGCACACTCATGGTCCACGTGCTGCTGGCTGGATTGCGGCGGTCGAACGTCAGGATCGCCACCGGCTGCGCCTGAAAGCGCGAGTCCGCTGTCATGGCCATCGTGCTTCGACAGACTACGCGCACCTCACCCGGCGTCAGGTAACTGAGCCCGCAGTAGGCGGCATTTTGCACGAAGACTGTGTCGTGCTCGATCACCAGCTCGCCTTCCGCGGATTGACCGGGTAGGGAGGCCGTGAACGCCCATGTTCCCTCGGCGGGCGCAGGCGCAGCCGCGGTCGAAGTCGCGTTGTTCGCGCTCGCGCAGGCAGCAAGGATCATGATGGCGACGATCGACACGGCTGGGGATTTCATCTGCTTGCGCAGGCGATTGCCAATGACACGCCGACGCACAGGGTCGTGGACCGCATGGGATGCTCCCTTCCGGATCGTAGTCGAACGGCCGAGTCAGGTTCGGAAACCCCACAACGACGGTTAGGTTTCACGGGCGTCGCGTAGAGGCTGCAGAGGGCGGCGCCACACCTCCAGCAGAGTCTCCGCATGACGCAAACCGCCAGCAGCGCCGCACCGGCGAAGCCTGTCCGCGCATATCCCAGCATCTCGACGCCCCTTCCCGGCCCGAAGGCCAGGGCCATCGTCGACCGGGACAGGGCCCATACATCGCACGCCTACCTGAAAGAGTACCCGCTCGTCATCGCGCGCGGCGAAGGCGTGATGGTGGAGGATGTCGACGGGAACCGGTTCCTCGACTTCATGAGCGGGATCGCCGTGTCGAGCACCGGTTACGGTCACCCGAAGGTCATCGCGGCCGTCCAGGAAGCGGCGGCCAATTTCCTCCATATCTGCGGCTCGGACTTCTATTTCGAGGGCATGGCCGCGTTATGCGAGCGGCTGGCGCGCCTCGCGCCGGGCAAGACGCCCAAGCGCGTTTTCCTGACCAACTCGGGCACCGAAGCCACTGAAGGCGCGATCAAGCTCGCCCGCTACGCGACACGCCGGACGGCGATCATCGCGTTCAAGGGCGCGTTTCATGGACGGACGACGGGGTCGCTCGCGCTGACCTCGAGCAAGGCGCGCCAGCACGCGGGATTCGGTCCGCTGCTCCCCGACGTGCACCACGTCTCGTATCCCAACCGGTATCGCGCGCCCGCCGGCATGAACGACGCCGGCATCATCGCGCAGGTGATGCATGAACTCGAGGGCGACCTCTTCACGCGACACCTCGACCCGAAGGACGTCGCCGCGATCTTCGTCGAGCCGATCCAGGGCGAGGGCGGATACCTGTTCCCGCCCGATGGCTTCCTGCGTGCGTTGCGCTCGTTATGCGACCAGCATGGGATCCTGCTCGTGGCCGACGAGATCCAGTGCGGCGTTGGCCGGACCGGGAAGATGTGGGCCACGGAATGGGAACCCGGCGTCGAACCGGACATCCTGCTCAGCGCCAAGGGGCTCGGCTCCGGCATGCCGATCGGTGCGTTCATCGCCCGCGAGTCGATCGACAACTGGTTGGGTGGGTCGCACGGCTCGACGTTTGGCGGCAATCCGCTCTGCTGCGCGGCGGCGATCGCGACACTCGACCTGGTCGAGAACGGACTGATGGCGAATGCGGCGAAGCTGGGCGAGCGCCTGATCCGTGGCGTCCGCCAGCTCGCCGAACGTCACCCGATCATCGGTGACGTGCGCGGGAAGGGGCTCATGGTCGGCATGGAGCTGGTCAAGGATCGTTCGACGAAGGAGTACCACCCCGAGGCATCACGAAAGCTGGTGGACACCGCGTTCGAGCAGGGCCTGCTCCTGTTAGGCTGCGGGAAGAGCGTCGTACGCGTCGCGCCACCGCTGGTGATCGACGAAGTCGATCTCGATCGTGGCCTGGCACTCATGGATGAAGTCCTGGCTACGGTTTAGCCAAACTGTGACAGCACGCACGCGTGGGAGGCTTGGAAGACAAACCGCAAGGACGCCAAGTGACGCCGAGGTCATGCCATCAGGTCCCGTCCCGCTTTCCAAAGCGGCGCGGGTCGACGTCGAGACGCGGTCGACAAACGTGCTCTGTCCCCCATGTTCCAGATCCGCGTCGATTCGCGGTGACTCGGTTCTCAAGCCGTTGACCTTGCCGCGTCAATCCGCTCCTGCCTCGACTCTGAAAAGAATGAGGGCCTCGCAGCTGTTCGCGACGAGGCCCTCACTTGTACTTCCTGCCGCTTACTTGCCGACCCGCAGGTTCACGATTCGCGTCTGATCCTGGTCGAGGTTGTACACCAGGAGGCTCAGGTAGCTTCCCTCGCGGGCCCCGTTGAGGACCTGCTGCAGATCCTGCGCCGAACGAAGGTTCTTTCGTCCGTCAGACGTGATGACCGAAACCAGAACGTCGTTCTGGAACAGCCGTTCGCGCGATGGCCCATTCAGGTCGATGTCGACCACGCGCAACCCGCGATGCTCGGCCGACAGGCGGCTCTGCTGCGCCTGAGCGTCACTGATTGGCTCGATGGTGATGCCGAGCTTCTCCGTACTCGTGCCGGTCGTCTCGGGCTCGTTGTCGTCACGAGACGGACGGTTGTTCGAGGCAACACGAGTCGTGCTGTCGGAAGCCTCGCCCAGTCGAACCGAGAACGACTTCCTCGCACCATAGCGCATGACTTCGATATTCACCGTCTCACCCGGCTCGTGTGCGCGGATGATTCGTTGCAGCGTGCTGACACGGTCGGCGTCCTTGCCGTCGGCCTTTACGATGACGTCACCAGCCTGGATACCGGCGCGACGCGCAGGTCCGTCCTCGTTGTCTTCCGTGAAGGGCTGGACGAGCACGCCCGTCACGTCCTTCAGGCCAGCGACCGCGGCATCTTCTGCCTGCGCATCGCGGATCGCGACGCCGAGTACTGCGCGGCGGATGCGGCCGTGTTCGATGAAGTCATCGAGCACTTCCTTGGCCAGCGTAATGGGGATGGCGAAACCATAGCCGGAGTAATAGCCCGTCTGGCTGGCGATCGCCGTGTTGATGCCGATGACTTCGCCGCGGACGTTCACCAGCGGTCCACCCGAGTTGCCCGGGTTGATCGCCGCGTCCGTCTGGATGAAGTCGGTGATGGCCCAGTTGTTGGTGTTCACGCGCACGTCATTGCCGCCGCGACCCTTCGCGGACACGATGCCGGCGGTCACGGTGAAGTCGAGGCCTAACGGGTTCCCGATCGCGACGACCCACTCGCCGATCCTGGTGCCGGTGTCGTCACCAAGCGAGACGAACGGCAGGTTGCGCTGGTCGATCTTGAGGACGGCCACGTCGGTGGTCTCGTCGCGGCCAATGACGCGCGCCGGGAACGTCCGGCGGTCGGTCAACGTGACCTCGACGCGGTCGAACCCCTGCACGACGTGGTTGTTGGTGAGGATGTACCCATCCTCGCTGACGATGAAGCCGGAGCCGCTCGCTTCCTGCGGCTGCATCTGCTCACGATCGAACTGCCCGAAGAAATCCTCGAGCGAGCGAGGCTGGCGGTTGCGCGGCTGCTGCGGATTTCGCTGCGTCGTCTCCCGCTGTGTCCGCTCCGAGTGAATGGAAACCACCGCGGGCGTCGCGCGCTCGGCGATGGAGGCGAATGCGGTATTGAGATCGGATACCGACGGCGGCACGATCGGCGCCACGTTCGAAGCGGTGCGCGTCGTCGAAGACTGCGCGTATCCGAATTTGGTGAGTTCAAGACCCGAGGCGAACAGCAAGCCGCTTGCGAACGCGGCCACCAATGCGCCACCGAAGGTCATTCGAGCAATTGGATTTTTCATGGCTTCTCTCTACTGATGAAGTTCAAGACCTGCAGCGAGCGCTCCGTCGGACCCGCGAGCCTCGCGTCTCTCTACATGAGTAGTCACTGTGTCGTTCCGACTGGTTGCCTTGTTAAGGACACGTGTGACTTTGGCTTCCACTATCACGCTGGTCAGGATCACGCTGGCGCGCCACCCCGTGCTGGTGAAACGATGGTGGGGGACGTCAGGGCGTTTCTGGCGGCTTCGAGCGAGGGGACGGGAGCTGGAGCCGGGCGCTGGGGGAATCCCAGCATCCAGCTCCAGTTCGAGCTACCAGCTCTCAGCTTTCTTACCCATCAACTCTTTTTCTCATCAACGATTTCATAGTCCGCCTCGACCACGTCCTCAGGCTTAGCCTCACCGGGCTGTGCTCCATCGGTGGGGGTTGAGGCCTCCGGACCGGTACCCGGACCGGGTTCACTTCCCTGCGTCTGCGAGTACAACGAACGACCGGCTTCCTGGTAGGCAGCCGACAGTTCGTCCATCGCCGCCTTGATCTCCGCCGTGTCATCGCCGCGATGCGCCTTCCGGGCGCGCTCGACGGCGGTGTCGAGGCGCGTCTTGAGCTCCGGGCTCAGGCGATCCGACCACTCCTTGGCATTCTTCTCGACCTCGTACGACAAGGAGTCGAGCCGGTTGCGCGTGTCGATGTCCTCGCGACGCTTCTTGTCGTCGGCCGCGTTCTTCTCGGCGTCGCGGACCATGCGCTCGATCTCGTCCTTGTTCAGGCCACTCGACGCCTCGATCCGGATCTTCTGCTCCTTGTTCGTGGCCTTGTCCTTGGCCGACACGTGCAGGATACCGTTGGCGTCGATGTCGAACGTAACCTCGACCTGAGGCATACCGCGCGGAGCGGGTGGGATGCCCGTCAGCGTGAACTTGCCGATGGTCCGGTTGTCCCGAGCCAGCTCACGTTCACCCTGCAGCACATGGATCTCGACGGTGGTCTGGTTGTCATCCGCCGTGGAGAATGTCTCCGTCTTCCGTGTCGGAATCGTGGTGTTGCGTGGAATGAGGACCGTGGTAACGCCCCCGAGGGTCTCGATGCCCAGTGAGAGCGGCGTGACGTCGAGCAAGAGGACGTCCTTCTGCTCGCCGGTGAGAACCGCGCCCTGGATTGCGGCGCCGATACCGACGACCTCGTCCGGGTTCACGCTCCGGTTGGGTTCCTTTCCAAAGAAATCCTTCACGATCTGCTGGATCTTCGGAATGCGCGTCGAACCGCCGACGAGGATCACTTCATCCACGTCCTTTGGATCGAGGCCCGCGTCTTTCAGGGCCTGCTGCATTGGCGGGATCGTGCGCTTGATCAGGTCGTCGACAAGCTGCTCGAACTTCGCCCGGGTGAGCGAATAGTTGAGGTGCTTCGGTCCGGATTGATCGGCGGTAATGAAGGGCAGGTTGATGTCCGTCGACTGCGTCGTCGACAGCTCCATCTTGGCCTTCTCGGCCGCTTCCTTGAGACGCTGCAGCGCCATCGCATCCTTCGAAAGGTCGATGGCCTGGTCGCGCTTGAACTCGGTGACCAGCCATTCGATAACACGCTGGTCGAAGTCGTCACCACCGAGGTGCGTATCGCCGTTAGTGGCCTTCACCTCGAACTGGCGCGTGCCTTCGACGTCGTACAGCTCGAGGACCGAGATGTCGTACGTGCCGCCGCCCAGGTCAAAGACGGCGATCTTCTCGTCCTTGCCTTTCTTGTCGAGGCCGTAAGCCAGTGCGGCAGCCGTCGGCTCGTTGATGATGCGGAGCACTTCGAGCCCGGCAACCTTGCCGGCGTCCTTGGTCGCCTGACGCTGCGCGTCGTTGAAGTAAGCCGGAACGGTGATGACCGCCTTGGATACGGTATGGCCGAGGTAGTCTTCGGCGGTCTGCCGCATCTTCTGGAGCACCATCGCCGAAATCTCGGGAGGCGTGTACCGCTTCCCCTGGACCTCGACGGCCGCGAGGCCGTTCGGGCCTTCGACGACCGTGTACGGAACGCGCTTGATCTCTTCAGGAACTTCATCGATCCGGCGCCCCATAAATCGCTTGATGGAGAAAACGGTGTTCTTCGGGTTGGTGACCGCCTGCCGCTTGGCGATCTGGCCGACGAGGCGTTCGCCGTCTTTCGTGAAGCCAACGACCGACGGTGTCGTCCGGCCGCCTTCCGAGTTGGGAATCACGACGGGATCGCCACCCTCGAGAACCGCGACCACCGAGTTGGTGGTGCCGAGGTCGATGCCGATTACCTTGTCTGCCATTGCGAAGCCTCAGGGATGCAGGTTGCGGGTAGATACTTGCTGGAACTGGAGTTGGAGCTGGTCTTCTGTCGCAGACATTCGTTAGTGGCAAGTGCAGGGCCGCGCAGAACTGTCATTTTGACCCGCTTCATCTGCCAGATCCAAAAAGGGGTCAGACACCTTTTTCCGTATTGTCCGACCCCTTCCGCGTCGCTCCGATCCAGAAAAAGGTGTCTGACCCCTTTTCTTATTGAACCATGTTTCCGCTGAGCGACGAGAACCCGACGGTCAGGACCCCGATCGCGACGTACGGTCTCATCCTGACCATCCTCCTGATCTGGGTGTTCGTGCAGGGTGCCGGACTCAACCAGGAAACGCTGGCGGTCAGCATCTGCAACCTCGGGATGGTGCCCGGTGAGATAACCGGGCAGGCCCCGCTGGGATCTGGCATCCCCCTGGCACCCGGCATGGCGTGCGTCATCGACGACATGGCGGTGAACACGTTCACGCCGATCACGTCGATGTTTCTGCATGGCGGGTGGGGCCACCTGCTCGGCAACCTGCTGTTCTTCTGGGTCTTTGGAAACAACGTGGAAGACAGCATGGGCCGCATTCGGTTTCTCGTTTTCTACCTGCTGTGTGGTGTCATCGCGGCCGCGTCGCACGTGGTGCTCGATCCCACGTCACCGATTCCAACCGTTGGCGCTTCGGGGGCCATTTCCGGTGTGCTGGGCGCCTACCTGGTGCTTTATCCGCACGTTCGCGTTCGCATGCTGTTCTGGTTCCTGCTCTTCATTCGCGTGTTCCGCGTTCCGGCGTGGGCGGTGCTGCTCTGGTGGTTCCTCTGGCAGCTGGTGGCCGGACTGCCGCAGTTGATGACCGTGAACCGTGAAGTATCGGGCGGGGTGGCGGTCTGGGCGCATATCGGCGGGTTCGTCGCCGGGGTGATCCTGGTCAAGCTCTTCGTTAACGACGATCTCCACCGCCGGCGTCTGGCCATGAACGAAGCCCGCGACGCCTTCGCCTAACAACGATTTCCGCGGTTAATCTTCGACAACGATTTCCGCGGGTAACCCAGGAACACGGATGACGGGATTGCCTCGAGGGACGCGGATGCTCGCGGGCGAAACCGGGACGGCCCTGCTTTCTCGTCCGGCACTGGTGCTCGTGTCCCGGTTTCGCCCGCGAGAAACCGTGTCCTTCCGAGTAATCCTGTCATCCGTGTTCTGCCGTATCTGCGAAAATCGCCCTTGTAGCGATCGCAGGTATCGGGGCGTAAGTTCTTGACCGGATCGTAACGAAAAACTCGAGTCCAGGGCCCGTGCCGCTCATACCACGCGACGAAGGCTTCTTTACGCTGTTCAACAAGCTCGCCGAAAAAATGAAAGCCGCGGCCGAGCTCCTGCAGTTGCTGTTCAAGAATCCCGAGCAGCGTACGCACTACGTCGGCGAGATCAAGAAAGTCGAGCACGAAGCCGACTCCGTCATTCACGAACTCGCCGTTCGCCTCGACCGCAGCTTCATCACTCCGCTCGACCGCGAGGACATTTACCGACTGGCCCAGGAACTCGACACGGTCGTCGACCTCATCGATGGCACGGCACGTCGTACGTCGATGTTCCGGTTACGTGATGCCAAGCCGTACGCGGTCAAGCTCGCCGCGATCCTCCAGGAAGCGGTCAACGAGCTCGAGCAGTCCGTTCGCCACGTCAAGGACCGGCGCTCGGTGGCGTCCCACACCCTGGCCATCAAGCAATTCGAGGAAGCGGGCGACAGCGCGTATGCCGAAGCCGTCGGCCAGTTGTTCGAGGGCGTTCCGGATCCGATCGACGTGATCAAGTGGAAGGAAGTGTACGACACGCTCGAAGAGGCGCTTGATCGATGCCAGACGGCGTCGATCGTGCTCGAAAGCATCTCGCTGAAACATTCATAGTCTCGTGACGACCTACATCGTCGTCATCGTCGCCGTCGCGTTCATCTTCGATTTCATCAACGGGTTCCACGACTCGGCGAACTCGATAGCGACCATCGTGGGCACGCGCGTGCTCACCCCGCTGGTGGCTGTGGCGTGGGCGGCCACGTTCAACTTCCTGGCTGCGTTCACCGTCGGAACCGCTGTCGCACGAACGGTGGGGAAGGGCATGATCGATGTGTCGATCGTGACGCCTAACGTGATCATGGCCGCCCTGCTCGGCGCCATCATCTGGAACCTGATCACCTGGTTCTACGGCCTGCCCAGCAGCTCGTCGCACGCCCTGGTCGGCGGATACGCCGGCGCGGCGGTCGCCAAGGCCGGCTGGACAGCGATCATTCCCGCGGGCTGGACGAAGACGCTCATCTTCATCGTGGCGTCGCCGCTGATCGGCGCGGCTGCCGGCTACATCCTCATGGTGTCGTTCTACTGGATCTTTCGCTGGTTCACTCCCGCCAAGGTCGACCGGATATTCCGCCGGATGCAGCTGGTCAGCGCCGCACTGTTCTCACTGTCACACGGTGCCAACGACGCGCAGAAGACCATGGGTATCATCGTCGGCCTCCTGATCTCGACGCAGGGACTCTTCGCCACCGAAACCGGATTCCTCAGGCACCTTCACCTGAGTGACTCCGACCACATTCCCCTGTGGGTGGAGATGGGCGCATACACGGCGATTGCGCTCGGAACGCTTTTCGGCGGATGGCGTATCGTCCACACGATGGGCAGCAGAATCACCAAGCTGCGTCCGGTGGGTGGCTGCGCGGCCGAAACGGGCGGAGCCATCGCGATCCTGATCGCGACGCGCTTCGGCATTCCGGTGAGTACGACGCACACCATCACCGGCTCGATCGTTGGTGTCGGCGCGACCACCCGATTGTCGGCGGTGCGCTGGGGAATTGCCGGACGCATTGTCTGGGCCTGGATCCTCACGATCCCTGCCGCCGCCATTACGTCGGCGATTTTGCTGGTCCTTCTGGAACTCGGTAGCTGACCTCGAACTACACGGCTGGGTCACGCCAGCGGTAGCCTGTGGCCAGACTATCAGCAAGGCCGCCAATGACTTAGCGACCTCTTCGGGGCATTGGACCGGTCTGGTTACCCGGCCCGCCGGCGGGCGCGATATTTCAACTCAACGGCATTCGGGCGTCTCCCCGACGCCCACACCCTAATCACCTCATGGCCGAGACCGCGGTCGCGTCATCGCTGTTCCTGAATCGTGAACTATCCTGGCTGGAGTTCAACAGCCGCGTCCTTCACGAAGCGGAGGATGACCGTTCGCCGTTGCTGGAGCGTCTGAAGTTCCTGTCGATCTTCAGCACGAACCTGGACGAGTTCTACATGGTCCGCATTGCCGCGTTGCGGCGGCAGGTCGCGGCTGGAGTCTCAATGCCGACGCCGGACGGGCTCTCTCCGCAAGGAACACTCGACGCGCTGGACGCGCACGTCCGCGCGCTCCTCGAGCGGCGTCGCCGCTGCCTGCACGAGGAGCTCATTCCCAAACTCGATGCGGTCGGCGTCAGGCTCGTCGGCATAGAAGACGTGACACCGGAAGAGCGAAGCGCGCTCGACCTGTATTTCGAGACCGAGGTGTTCCCGGTGTTGACGCCGCTGGCGGTCGACCCGGGCCATCCATTCCCGTACATCTCCAACCTGTCGCTGTCACTCGCCGTGCAGGTGCACGACGAAACAAAGGGCGGGGAGCACTTCGCACGCGTGAAGGTGCCGCGAAGCCTCCCGCGCTGGGTTCCGCTGCAGCGGCCGAACCATTTTGTGGCGCTCGAGGACCTGATCGGCGCACATCTCGCGAAGCTCTTTCCCGGGATGCGCGTGCTGGGCTGGTACCTGTTCCGCATAACGAGGCATTCGGACCTCGACGTGCCGGCGGCCGACGAGTCGGAAGACCTGCTGGCGACCATCGAGGAGCAGATTTTCCAGCGGCGATTCGGTGAGGTGGTCCGTCTCGAGGTCGAGACCGGCATGCCCAAGGAGATCCAGGCGCTGCTGCTGGACGAACTTCGCGAAACGTCCGATCCGCTGGTGCTGCCCTTGACGCCGCGCGACGTGTTCGACGTCGACCCCATGCTCGAGCAGGGCGACCTGATGTCGCTGGCGTCGCTCGAGATTCCCGAGCTGCGCGACCCGCCGTTCGGTGCGGTGACCCCGCCCGAACTCCGGGACAACGAACGGTCCATCTTCGACATCATCCGCGAACGCGATGTGCTCGTGCACCATCCGTTCGAGTCGTTCGGCACGACGGTCGAGAAGTTCTTCGACGCGGCGGCCGAGGACCCGAACGTGCTCGCGATCAAGCTCACCCTGTATCGCACCACCGGTGACAGTGCCGTGGTCCGCGCCCTGACCGAAGCCGCCCAGAGCGGAAAGCAGGTCGCGGTGCTGGTGGAGCTGCAGGCGCGGTTCGATGAGATCAACAACATCAACTGGGCGCGAACGCTGGAGAGTTACGGCGTCCACGTCGCCTACGGACTGCCGGGGCTGAAGACGCACGCCAAGACCGCGCTCGTCGTCAGGCGCGAGGCCGACGGGATCCGTCGTTATGTGCACATCGGCACGGGCAACTACAATTCCCGGACCGCGAAGCTCTACACGGACTTCGGGATCCTCACCTGTCATCCGGATGTCGGCGCGGACGTCAGCGAGGTGTTCAACCTGCTGACCGGCTTCTCGCGGCAGCGCGAGTACCGCCGCCTGTTCGTCGCGCCGGCGGCGCTCAAGGACCGCTTCCTGTCGCTCATTCATCGTGAGGCGGAACACGCGCGCGCGGGCCGGCCGGCGCGCATCATGGCGAAGATGAACGCGCTGCAGTCCCCGGAGATCATCAGCGCGCTGTACGAGGCGTCGAAGGCGGGCGTCGACATCGACCTGGTGGTGCGCGGGATCTGCTGCCTCAGACCCGGCGTACCGGGGCTCAGTGAGCGCATTCGCGTCGTCAGCGTGATCGGCCGGTTCCTCGAGCACTCGCGCCTCTACTATTTCCTGAACGGAGGCGAAGAGGAGTACTTCATCGGGTCGGCGGACTGGATGCCCCGGAACCTGGAGCGGCGCGTCGAAGTCGTCGTGCCGATCATCGATCGCGCCCTGCATCACCGGTTGTCGTCGCTGATGCAGGTGTACCTGACGGACCGGCGGCAAGCCTGGGACCTGCAGCCGGACGGGTCCTACGTGCAGCGGACGCCGATCATGGCTGACGAGCCGGGGTCGCACAGCGTGCTGATGCGAGATCCGTGGGGACTCGACCGGTCGGAATCGCAGTACGTGACGCAGGAATTCCGCACGGCCGCACTGGCCGCTGCGCCGGAGCCGCACCAGCACGCGATCAGCCTGTCCAACGGCCGGCGCCGGAAGACACGGCGGAACGGAGCCTGACCCGAAACGGGGTCAGACGCTGTTTTGGAGAAACGGGGTCAGACGCTGTTTTCAGGAATCGCTGCGACCCTCGGGCCCGGGATCGAGGACGGTACCGTCGAGCGATACGAGTTCCACGGCGCGGCCGATGACCTTCTCGAGCAGCCCGGATTTCCGGCTGCCGCCCCAGACCTCCAGCCGCACCGATGTCGCGCGCGTGTGAGGCACGAGCGTCACGCGAAGCGCCCGCTCGAGCCAGCGAACCTTCACCTGTCGGACCGCGCCGGCGTGTCCGCGGTCCAACCCGTCCGCGAGCCTGAGAATGGCCGCCAGCCGGCGGATGCGGCGGCGATTGCCGCGCTCCAGCTGGCCGAACTCACGGTGCGTTCGCTTCGGTTCCGCCCCGCGATGATACCGGGCGACGTGCGAGATCAGCATCTGCTCTTCCGGCGACACACCCAGCAGCTCGGCGTGCGAGATGAGGTGGAACGTGTGCTTGTGGTGCCGGGCATGTCCGATGTGATACCCGACATCGTGCAGGAGCGCCGCGTCGGAAAGAATCGCGCGATCCGACTGGTCCAGGTCGAGCCGTCGGCCTAACGCGTCGAACAGTTGCAGGGCCAGCCGCTGGACGTGCTCCGCGTGCGGCTGCTCGAAGTGGCACTTGGCGGCGAACGATCGTACGCTGCGTTCGCGGGCTTCACCGGGATCGGCCGGCGTGGCGGCAACACGGGCGCTTTCGAGCAGCAGTCCTTCGCGAATGCCGTAGCCGGACACCGTCATTTCCCGCACCTCGATCCGCGCCATGACTTCGGCCGCGACCGCGAGTCCCGCGAGAATGATGTCCCCCCGATCCGGGTTGAGCCCGGGAATGGCCGCCCGCTCCTGCCGCGACGACGCAAGCAACGTGTCGAGCAGGTGTTCGATTTCCTCGCGTTGGACGAGGGTGCCATGCACGCGCCCATCGTACGGCAGGCCGCGCGCGGCGAGGTGCATCGCGCCGAGGTTGGTGAAGGTGCCGCCCGATCCGATCAGCAGCGCTCCTCGCCAGTCACGCACCGGCAGAGCGCGGCGGATGCCTTCGCGCACGCGCGAGCGAAGCTTCTTGAGGTGTTTCGCCTTTGGCCGCTCACCCAGAAACTCTTCGGTCAACCGGATCACGCCGAAGGGGAACGATTCCAGCCGCTCCACGACACCGTCAGCGCTCATCGCCAGTTCCAGCGACCCACCACCGATGTCCATGACGACGGCGCGCCGGACCGCGAGGTCGAAGTGCGCCAGCGCGGAGCGGAACGACAGCCGGGCCTCGTCTTCGCCGGTGAGCAAGCGGACCTTGAGTCCGGTTTCCTCGCGAACGAGGTCGAGAAAGTCGCGGCGGTTTTCGGCTTCCCGTACTTC